>JBJKSL010000582.1:0-2699 GCA_046704145.1 Phycisphaerae bacterium | reverse complement strand
ACGCGCTCAAGGCCATCGCAACAACCCCGACCACCAGCGCGATTTTTCTCATCGGTTTTCCCCGACCAGCCTGGCCCGGCCCCAGGTTCTCTCACCTCAAGGGCTCGATTCTGCCAGGCCCCAGTATCATAACGGAAAGCCGACCAGGGTATTGCAGACGGCCTACAATCTGAAGCCAAAACTCAACTGGTGGGGGGAGGCCAAACGGGGTAACTGCCCAATGGCGGTTGTAGCACTAATCAAAGACCTGATTTTCGCCACCAAGATCAAGGGTGCGGCCGAAAAGCTCGGCATCCCGGTCTCGGTCGTTCAAGACGTGCAATCCCTCGACGATGCCGCCGCCGCAGGCCTCATGATGGC
The DNA here is from genome assembly GCA_046704145.1 of Phycisphaerae bacterium. GTDB lineage: Bacteria > Planctomycetota > Phycisphaerae > UBA1845 > PWPN01 > JACQVT01. The sequence goes on along the minus strand of JBJKSL010000582.1, from coordinate 2,339 downwards.
TATCGTTGACCTCGAAGCCAAGGAAACCGACACCCTCGACGCCATCCGCCGCTGCAAGTCCCCCCGCTTGGACGCCCGCGAGCAACTCGCCGCCGGCGCGCCCGCCCATGCCACGTCGCCCCCTGTGGTGATCGCTTACGCCTCGCACGTAAAGCCAGCCCTGCTCCAGGCCGCCTCCGATGCCGGTGCCGACCTGGCCCTGCCCCGCTCGAAGTTCACCGCCAAGCTGCCCGACCTGCTAATCGAGTACGGCCAACTCTCCGACGAGCGCTAAGTTCCTGCCTACTTCGGCGCATCGGCCGCAGGGAACTCAGTCTTGAGCATCTGTTCAACATGAACCACCGTAGCCGGATCCTCGACAGCTCGAAACTCGCCATAGATCCGCGCTGGCCCGAACGGCTCAGCCGCATTGCCCAGCCGACTCGCCGGCGAAAGGCTGCCCGACTCCACCCAGCCGACCATCTCCTTGGTGAACTGATCGAACTTGTAGGTAACAAACGCGCCGCCGTCGTAACGCACGCCCGTAGGTGGCGTTAAAATGGCATACTGCACGCGCGAGTTGATCTGCGTCGAGTCCGCGTAGCTCACCCCCAACTGTGGGTTCCAGAACTCGTCGATGTACACGAGCTGCGTGATGGTCTGGGCGGGATCGAGGCGACTGGGGGCCTGCGAGCGAAACACCAGCTCGATCCGCTTGTCAGGACGTACGCGGTAAACCGCCCGGCCGAAATCTGTGTAGTGCGCACTGGCCGCCCCCGCGTCATCGTAAGTCACCAGGTTCAACCGCGTCTGCTTGGGCCCGCAACCAACCAGCATCACCGCCGGCACCAACCCCAGCATCACATACGCCAGACGTTTCGCATGCTTCACGCTCACAGCAATCCCTCAGCTCCTGACCACCAACCCGGCGACAAGTCTAATGGCCAGCACGCTCGCAGACAACCGTGATAACTGTCTGAAGTGGGGGCGATATGGCCGCTTGCCAATTGCCAAACGATGGATTCTCACAGCAGATGAGGGCACTTTGCCGTTTTCTTCTTATCCGTGTCTATCTGTGTGATCTGTGGGCACACTCTTTGCCTTTCGGCTGCGGGCGAGTCCGCGCCGCGTCCTCAGCATTTCTGCGGTTCATCTACTTCTTCGCTTTCGCCCGCTTGCCGCGATCTCGACCGGATGAACGCTCGGCCGGCACTGCCGCCGGCGCCATGGCCGTCGCCGAGTTGGCCGGCATGCGGTAGATCGCAATCATATAAGCGATGCCGAACACCAGGATGGCCACGCTGATGAACTGCGAGATGGTCATGCCCACGACATCGTGTGGATTGTCGCTGCGGATGATCTCTTCCAGCACGCGCATGAACGGATAGAACAAAAACACGAGCCCCGCAACCATGCCGTGCTGCTTACGCCGATAGAAGACCGCGCTCAGCAGCACCGCCAGCAACAGCCCGTCCAGCGACGAGTACAACTGGGCCGGATGCACCGTGTGCGTGCGACTCTCCGAAGCAGTTGCAAGGTGGCGAAGCTCCGCATCACTGACAGCGTAGGCAGACTCCTGCCTCAACATTCTGCTGCGCCCGAGGGCGGCCTTGAGCCACTTGCTGCGAGCGATATCGCGAGACTCCCGCAGTTGAGTCACCTTTAGCGGATCCGCATGACCAGCCTGTGCCTGCTCCAACGCGGCTTCCGTGTTGCGAAACTCTGTTTGAGCCGCCAACTGACGAGAGTTCATCGGTGCGATTTCATCGCGCGGGATCAGCGTAGCCGTCCCATCGCTCAAGAACGTGATCAGCTCCGCCGGATAGGTTATCACTCGATTTTCCCACTGCCGATACGCCGCCGGGCTCGCATAGGGAAACCGCACCGACCACGGCACCGCTGCCGGACACGCCGCCCCCCAGCAGCATCCGTTGAGGAAACACCCAATACGCGTAACCCCCATGCCGAACATGATCGAAGGAGCCACGATGTCCAGATACAACCGGATCGGTGCCCGCTTGATCAGCATGTACGCCAGCAGCGCGAACACCCCTCCGAGGAAGCCCCCGTAGAACTCCATGCCGCCCTGGGTGATGTCCACAGCCGCCCACAGCCCTCGGCCGGCAAAATGCGTGTCCCAGTAGTGCAGAACGTAGAACACCCGGGCCCCGATCACACTCGCGATCAAAGCCACGAACCCCATGTTAATCACGAAATCCGGATCGCACTTGACCCGCAACGCCCGCCGCGCCGCCCACCAGGTGCCGCCGAGAAACCCAATCATCAGCATCAGGCCATAGCCGCCAATGGGCAGGTTAAGCAACGGAATGGTAAATTACGATGGCCACTTATTCTTGATA
>JBJKSL010000581.1:0-4055 GCA_046704145.1 Phycisphaerae bacterium | reverse complement strand
CCCGTCTTTTCCTCCTGGGCCACGAGCCATGCACCGTTAGTGACGCTCAATCGCTGGGTCTATCACTGGACCGGCATCGGCTCGCCCTGGGCTGCCACCAACGACATCCGCCACCATCTCGATCGAGCGACGCCGGGGACGCTGTTTGCGTGGGATGCACGCTTCTGCACCGAACCCATACCGAATCTGAGTTACGCTGAAATTCGCGCGCGTCCCGGCTGGGTTTTGCGTTGGCCGAACGAAGGCAACGCAACTGCCGATCCGCCTTTCCTGGCCGTTTTCGAATTGCAGACGGTCATGCAAGCTTCGAATCAATCAGCGGTTGTAGGAAACCGGCCGTAGTCGCCTCGTTCATATGGCCGGTATTTGCCGAAAAGTACTCAGCGGTCGCCCGCAGGCATAGCGATTGCGTTTTGAATATGCGCCCCAGGCAGCGGACAAAGTGCTTTTGAATAACAACTTGCGCCTCGGCCGCCGTGCTTGATAATAGCCGGATGGTACGATTTATCGTTGCGATGCCATCTAGTGGGATTTAGAATACCTCCGCAGCTTCGCCCGTGGCTTTAAGATGACCCTATTGGACACGACATCCCGTACACAGGCCGAGCGGGTTCTGGCTACGCCCAGTGCCCGACTTGCCCCCGAGCAACGCGTCTCGTGGCTGAACCGCAGCCTCGGCTCGTGGGCCTGGACTACGCGCAGCGACTGGGCCCGGCGCCTTCATGAGAACGGCTGCCCCGATTGGGCCAACCTCGCCCCAGCCTCCGGAGCCACCAAGGTCAAGGAGAACGACGGCCGCCAGGTCTGGCGGGTCGAATTGGACGATGAGTTGGTCTTCGCCAAACTCTATCTGCCTCCGCGAGGTTGGCTTCGCTTGCGGCGATGGCTGCTGGGATCGGACTCCAGCCGTGAGCGGCGAGTGGCTGAGTACGCCCGCCGCCACCGGATCAGCACTGTTCAGCCGATCGCCTCCGCAGACTGCCGCGTGGCCGGAGCCAAGCCTGCGAGCATCCTGCTGACGCACGGCCTGCCTCACGCCATCCCCCTGAACGAGGCCTGGGCCAGCCTCTCCGCCGGCGATCCCGCAGCCCGGCAGCGCAAGAACCTCATCGTCGACTGCGTTGCCCGCCTGGTGGCCCACGCTCACCAGAACGGCTTCGAGCATACCGACCTGCACGCCGGCAACATCCTTCTCGATCGCGGGGCCAACGACGACTACCAGGCCGTGTTCGTGGACCTGCACAACATCCGTATCGGTCGGCCGGTGGGCGACCGGGCGGTGGTACGCAATCTGGCTCAGTTTCAGCAATGGTTCCGCTCCAGGGCTCCCCTGACCGATCGTCTGCGCTTCCTCGACCGCTATTTGCACTGGCGAGATGTGTTCGAGTCCACCGGTGCGTTCGGCCGTCAATTGGGGTGGGACGTGCACGAACTGCGAGCCGCTCTGGACGAAGCCGCGCACGCGCACGCGGGCAGACTCTTCGCCAAGCGCGACCGACGCTCCATGCGGGCAGGCCGTTACTTTACCCGCCTGAGACTCCGCCACGGCTGGCGCGGCTACGCCTTCCTGAGGTGCAAGCACCCGGTCCCCGGCTCTAGTGCCTCAATCATGTCTCTCAGCTCCGATCAATGGCGAACCTGGCTCGCCGAGCCCCTCGGTTGGTTCAAGGCCGACCGCACCCAGTACGCCATAAAGAAGTCCGCCAGCAGCATGGTCAGTCGTTGCCAGTTTCCCATGGGCGATGCCTCGCTCCACGTGGTCTGCAAACGCTCCATGCCGCGCCACCTGGGTAAACGCATCAAGAACCTGCTGCGACAGTCGCGGGCCCTGCGCACCTGGCGACTCGGCAACGCCCTGCTGAATCGCCAAATCCCCACAGCCCGGCCCCTCGCAGTGGTCGAGCGGCGAACTTGCGGCATACTGCTCGACAGCTTGATCGTCACCGAGTACATCGCCCACGCCCACGACCTGGATACGCTGCTCACCGTGCAGACTCGCACCATCTCCGCTCACCAGCAGTGGCAACTGAAAGGCCAGGTCGCCAAGGCTCTCGCGGCCCTCGTGCGCATCTTCCACGACCGCGGCTTCATCCACCGCGACTTCAAAGCTCCCAACATCATGGTCCAGTGGGACCCGCAGGGCAGCACCCCGCCCCGCATCCTGCTTGTCGATCTCGATGGTGTGTACGCCAGGCGTCGTCCCTCCCGGCAACAATGGCTGCGAGCCATGATGCGCCTCAACGTCAGCGTCGATCATTGCCGCCGCGTGACCCGCACCGACCGCCTGCGTTTCCTCAAAGCCTGCCTCGTCCGCCCCGGCCGCCCCCAACCGGAGTGGAAGTCCACTTGGCAAGACATCGCCCAACTCTCCGAACGCAAACGCAAGGCCAAGAACCTCCAGTTCGAACGCATGATGGCCAAATACGGCCGAATCTAAAGACGCCTCGATGTGCACCCCATTCCCTGTTTTCAATCCCATTCAACCTTCTGCATTCTACATTCGCCCGTTTGACACCGTACAAGCCGATGACTACCCTGTTATGAGGATTCGGCATTACCTCCGTATATCCCCTGACTTACAGCGTAGTCGACTTGCGAGGTGTACGTGGCTTCAGAGCCCGAAGATGATGTTCTGTTGAATGAGGATCTGGCCGAGCGTCCCCTGGATACCTCCAGCGACGAGGCCCAGCGCGTCACGCTGCAGATCCGCCGCAAGTTGCCCGGCCGCCGCCTGGACAAGTACCTGCACGCCCGCTTCCCGCGGCTGTCGCGTACGCTGATTCAGCGGCTGATCAAGCAGGGAGCGGTCACCGTCAACGGCCGGCCCACCAAAGCCAGCTACGAGCCCGACGGCCACGACCGCGTCGAGTTGGTCATCCCTCCGCCCGAACCCTATGAGGTCGTCCCGGAGCAGATCCCCCTCGAAATCATCTACGAGGACGACCACCTGCTGGCCATCAACAAGCAAAAGGGCATCATCGTCCATCCCTCCAAGAGCACGCAGACAGGCACCATCGCCAACGGCCTGGCCTATTACGCCCGGTCGCTCAGCCACGGCGAAGATCCCTTCCGCCCCGGCATCGTGCACCGCCTGGACAAGAACACCACCGGCGTCATGCTCGTGGCCAAGACCGACGAGGCCCATTGGCGGCTCAGCCTGCAGTTCGAACGCCGCACGGTGCGCAAGACCTACCTCGGCGTGGTCGAGGGCTCGCCGCAACTGGACAGCGACGTCATCAACGCTCCTCTGGCCGCCAGCTCGACCATCCGGGACCGCTATATCGTTCCCGGCTGCACCGCAGGACTGATGAATCGCCTGGCCAAGGAAGCCATCACCGAATACGAGGTCGTCGAGCGTTTCCGCGGCTACTCGCTCGTCCATCTGCATCCGCGCACCGGACGCACCCAACAACTGCGCGTGCACCTGTCCCACAACGGCCACCCCATGGCCGGCGATACTTTCTACGGTGGACACCACGTGTCCGAGCGCCACTTGGCCGGCGAAGGCAACGACCTGCCGCTCACCAATCAACAAGCCCTGCACGCCTTCCGCATACGCTTCATGCATCCAATCATGGAAACCGCCATGGAGTTGGAAGCCCCGCCCCCCGAAGACTTGGCTACGTTGCTCAGACTGCTGCGGCAGTACCGCCGACCAGGCTGACGAGTTGCTCAGCGCAGCGTTTATGATGTACCTGTCCGCACTCTGGAACTCCGTGACAACCGTCGTTTCGGTGTGGATGTGCCAGCCAAGGCACACCTCAGTGCGACCGTGTCGCTGCCCCCATCCTAGGGGTCCGGCAGAACGGAGAAATGGGCGTAATTTTTTGCCACCCCGACGTTTCCATCCGGGTGTTACCGTCCTAGAATGTAATGGTTGCTTCCCCCTTTGGGTCGTCTGACCTCCGGTTGGACGACCAACGGCTATTCGCGAGCACCAGCTATCCTACCATCATCCTGGTTTACCCCGACCGGGATATGAGCGGGTGCAAGCGATGGCTAGCCGATGGCCCCGGTTCCCCCTACCGGGGCTTTTTTTTGCGCACGCCTCAGAA
>JBJKSL010000580.1:0-4414 GCA_046704145.1 Phycisphaerae bacterium | reverse complement strand
CTGCCCTTGAGTGCCGGGTAGAGGGTTGTCAGGTTTTCGCGCATGCGACCGCTCGACGGAGTGTCCGCTGGCCAACAGTTCTCTGCGGAACTCGTCGTCGACCTTTCGATCCTGGAGCACTTTGCCGTCGCGCATCTGGATGACGCGGTCGGCCTGGGCCGCAACGGCCATCTCGTGGGTGACGAGCACGATGGTCACGCCGGACTCATGCAGTTCGTGGAACAAGGCCATGATCTGCTCGCCGGTGCGCGAGTCGAGGTTGCCGGTAGGCTCGTCGGCCAGCAGCAAAGGCGGCGTGTTCACCAGCGCCCGGGCGATGGCCACGCGTTGCCGCTCGCCACCGGAGAGTTCGTTGGGTTTATGTCCGGCGCGGTGGGCGAGGCCGACGCGTTCCAGCGACTTGCGAGCCTTGCTTCTGGCACCATGCGAGCGGGCGTAGATGAGCGGCACGCTTACGTTGTCGAGGGCACTCGTTCGGTTGATGAGGTTGAAGGTCTGAAAGACGAAGCCAATGTAGCGGTTGCGGACCTGTGCGAGTTGACGGTCGCGCATGCGGTCCACGCGCTTGCCGGCAAGTTCGTACTTGCCAGCGGTGGGCCGGTCGAGACAGCCGATGAGGTGCATCATGGTGCTCTTGCCGCTGCCGGATGCGCCGGTGATGCTGACGAACTCGCCCGCGTTGACGACGAGATCCACGCCGTCGAGCGCATGCACGATGGAGTCGCCCATCTGATAGTACTTCGTCAGTCCTTCGATACGGATCATGGTTGCGCTTGCAGTTTGTAATTCGTAGTTTGTAGTTTGGAGCTCTTACAAACCACCAATTGCCCGACTACCAATTATCGTTTACTCATCTGCCTTTTCGGCTTCCTTTTCTTCCTTTCGGGTCTGGACGGGCAGCTTGGTATAGACCTCCTCGCCTTCGGTCAGGCCGCTGCGTACCTCTACATCGATGCCGTTGTCGCGGCCAAACTCGCAGGCCTTGAACTTGTACTTCGGCTGGCCGGGCTTGGGATCCTTCACCGGCACGTACACGCCAAACTGTTCGCCATCGCGTTGGAAGGCGTCATAGCTGACCAGCAAGGCGTTGCGAACGCTCTTGGCGGTGAAGTTGGCTTCGGCCTGCAGATTCAGGAGGCCTACCAGCATCGACTTGTTGGGGCTGGTGATGCGCACCCAGACCTTGAAGGTGGCGATGGCCTGGCTGATCTCCGATTGCGGGGCGATCCGCTCGATAAGGCCGTAGAAACGCTCGTTGGGGAAGGATTCGACCTTGATCTCCACTTGCTGACCGGTATCGATAGTACCTTCAGGCAGATCGACCGGCCGGGTGACTGCATGGTCTCCATTTTGCTCACCGTTTGCATCTTCGGCCGGCTGACTCTCGGGCGGACCGGGCCTTGCGTCTTCGGGTGCTAACTCACGCACCATGCCGATGTCGGCCTCGTCCACGTTGACCACCGCATAGATGTCACTCACGTCAGCCAACTCGATGAGGATGGTACCACCGGTCAACGACGTTTTGCCGCTCTGCACCACTTCGCCCACGCGGACGTGCTGTTTGAGGATCATGCCGTCCATGGGCGCGAGCACGGTAGTCTCGTCGAGACGTTGCTTGGTTTCGGCCAACTGCTTCTGAGAAACCTCGAGACTTTGCTTGGCGGTCTGCACGCCTTCCTCGGCGTACTTGATAGCGGTCATCGCCTTCTGGAGCTTGGCCTTGGCCATGTCGACCTCGGCCACGGACTGATCGTACTGGGCCTTGGCCGTGTCGCGTTCCTCGGGTGAGGCGGAGGTCGGGCTGGCTTCCTGCAATCTCAGTTGGAAATCATAACGCACCTTGGTAAGCGACAGTTGAGCCTCGGCTTGGGCCACGGAGGCCTTGGCCAGAGGCACATCAACGTTCTTGGCCTCATCGAGAGCCACCTCGGCCCGCTGCAGAGCGATTGCCTCGGTCTGGTACTGAGCCTGGGCGGAGTCGTAGTTGCGCTGCTCGTCGGACTTATCCAGTTCGACGATGACCTCGCCCTTGCGAACCATGTCGCCGAGTTTCTGCGGGATCTTGATAACTTCGCCGCTGGCTTTGCCCTTGATCTGAGCGATGCTGGACGGCTCGATGCGACCGCTGGCACTGATGGGCACATCCAGGTCGCCGCGATGAACCTTGACGAGCGTGCCTTCGAGCATGTCCAGATTCACGTGCTGCTTCTTCAGCCAGGAATAGCCACCCACCACCAGGGCAGCCACGATCACGATGAGGATGAGTTTCTTCATTGCATTCTTCAGGATCAGGTATCTTGCTGCTGCCCTGTCGCGTCAGCAAACTGGCGCGATCCTGAAATAGCTCCTTAGTTCTTGGCAGGTGCGTTTTATCGGCCTGAGCTTAAGTACGTCAGTTCAGGATGGCCGGTTGGTACTCCATGCCGAAAGTCTTGGCTACTGCTTCGTAGGTAACCCGTCCCTCCTGGACGTTGATGCCCTCAGCCAAGCCGGGGTCGGCCAGTGCCGCCTTCTTGTAACCGAGGTTGGCCAGCCGAACCGCGTACGGCAAGGTGGCATTGGCCAAGGCGAAGGTGCTCGTCCGCCCCACCGCTCCGGGCATGTTGGCGACGCAGTAGTGCACGACACCGTCGACCTCGAAAACCGGGTTGGAGTGCGTAGTCGGACGAGTGGTTTCGCAGCAGCCGCCCTGATCCACGCCGACGTCGACAATGACGGCACCCGGCTTCATCGTAGTCAGATGCTCGCGAGTGACTAGCAAAGGAGCCTTGGCTCCGGCGATGAGCACGGCGCCGACTACCAGGTCGGCCTGGCGTATGTAGTGACGAATCATCTCGCGGTCGCTGTAGATGGTCTGCACATTAGCGGGCATGACATCGCTGAGATAACGCAGTTGGTCGAGGTTGACATCGAGAATGATTACGCGGGCACCCATACCTGCGGCCACCTTGGCTGCGTTGGAGCCCACGATACCGCCGCCGAGAATCAACACGATCGCCGGTTGCACGCCCGGCACGCCACCCAGCAGAATTCCCCGGCCGCGCATGGGGCGTTCCAGGTATTTGGCACCCTCCTGAATGCTCATCTTGCCGGCCACTTCGCTCATGGGCTTCAGCAAGGGCAGCGTGCGATTGCGGTCGCGGATGGTTTCGAAGGCTACGGCAATGCCGCCAGTCTTGATCATAGACTGCGTGAGTTCGCGGCTGGCTGCGAAATGGAAGTAGGCGAAGACCACTTGGCCGGGGCGAATCATTTCCAACTCTGCGGGCTGAGGCTCCTTGACCTTGACGATCATGTCCGCCTTGGCGTAGACCTCAGTGGCAGAACCGACGATCTTGGCTCCATGGGCGGCGAAGTCTTCGTCAGAAATGCCGGAGCCCATGCCGGCGGATTTCTCGATGATGACTTCATGCCCGGCCTGTCGCAACTCCTCGACGCCTGCCGGAACCATACCCACGCGATACTCGTCCGACTTCACCTCTCCAGGAACTCCGATAATCATGGCTGCGCTCCACAAGATGACCTGAGCCGCATTCTTCGCGGGATGCGTACTCGAACTGCGGGTTAATATAGCCTGCGCATCGGCCCACCACAACAAGTGCGGCAGACAAACGAGGTTACGGCTGCGGCCGCCTTCGCGAGCCATTGCCGTAGATCGGTCTCCGGGGAACCGACTTGCTGCCAGGATCTGCAACCGCGACTCCGCCTGCCTGAACCCCTTGAGCCTCCAGCCAACCGAGCGATAGGCGTTCGTTCTCATCACCGCGGCCGAATGCTGAAGGACGCCCACCCAGATCTTCCTCTGCACGGCGGACGCGGCTCAATCCGTTGACCGACGATGGCTCCCCCCTCAACGGTGGGCCCGAGACGGCACAGCCATGAGGCCCCAGAGCGTGGACAATGACCACTTCCATTTGCTGGTACCTGGGAACCTTCGAGCCAAGCTGCTCCTACTGGTGGGGGCGTGGCCCCATACCGGGACAAGTGCGGTCTGGTAGCCGCAAAGGTCACTCCAGAGGGGGCCACAGGTTATCGGACCTGCTTGTTGCCCGGCAACCACCGCGGTGTTGACGGATTTCCACATTTTCGCTTGCCCGGGGCGGGGCGTATCGAAATATCTCCTTACAGGTCAATCGGTTACGCCCGGAGACGCTTTTTCGCATCACGGGGCGATACTGGCGGCCCTCCGTCAGGGGGATTGAGGCTTCATGGGGACATACCACCCACCGCCAAGCGAAAAGCCATCTGAATCGCGAGAGTGCGAGACGCAAACTGCAGGACCAGAGGCTGGATTCGGGCTCGGATCGGCCGGGGATCACGGCCGGATGCTCGCGGGCATGGAGCGACAGGTATTTGAGTGCCTGCCGCTTGGGCTGGCCGTTTTTGACGTCCAGATGCGGGTCCAGTACCACAA
>JBJKSL010000579.1:0-5762 GCA_046704145.1 Phycisphaerae bacterium | reverse complement strand
CAGGATGATGGCTTGCCACTTCTTTCCGGCTCATAGCTAATAGCTCAAAGCTCACAGCTTGTATTGCTCCAGAAACAGCAGGTTGCTCTCCAAGGCGGGCGTCAGGCAGCGCATTTCATCCGGCGTGACCCAACGTACTTCGGCAACCTCCGCTGGATTGGCCACGGGCACGGCTTCGAGGTCGGCCATGTTGGCCAGCCACCAGTGCAGGATCAGTTGGCCGTCCGGCCGATGCCATCGCCAGACCTCCCATCGCGGCAGCACATCGATTCCGACTTCCTCCTGAATCTCGCGCACGAGTGCCTGCTCGACCGATTCGCCGGGCTCGATGGCTCCGCCCGGGAAGCACCACCACCCGCCGGCTCGAATGTGCTCGGCGCGGCGGATGACCAGCAACTGCCCATCTCGCGGAATGACGCCGACGACACCTTTGACTGGTTCCGTAGCCATATGGGTCAGTGTAGTCGCAACCGCAGATTAATGCGCGATTCGGCGCCTCCCTGGAAGCGCATCGCTTCGCGATTGCGGCTAAACGTCTTTCTGCGAGGGCACGACAACGCGGCGCGCAAAAAAACCAGGCCGGGCGCCGCGCCCGGCCTGGTGCCGCGTAGACTCCACCGCCTACGAAAAACAAGCTTGTTAACGCTCAACCATCAGTGATGGTGGCGATGATGGCCACTGCCGTAGTAGCTGAACCCGAAGCTGAATCCCGATGATCTGCGGTAGTACGGCCGGTTGTAGGAGACGTAGCCGTACGACCTATATACCGGTGCCGAGTAGTAAACCGGAGCAGGTGCGTACACGGGCGGGGCCACTACCACCGGGGCCGGGGCCACCACTACCGGAACGGGGGTGACGACCGGTGCTGCGTAGTAGCAGAACTGGGCCTGGGCACTGTTGGCAGCCGCGCCAAAGACCAGCGCCCCGACTGCGATACTGGCCAGTGCGATTGCGGTCTTCTTTGTGAACATGGCTTGCTCCTTCTTGAAACCTTTCCGTGTTCGAATCGCAACCAACCGGTTTACTCCTCCCGATCTGTTCGATTCGCTCATATAGACATTCGCAACCCGGAAAAAGTTAGCGGGTGGGTATCAATTTTTTGATAACCCACCCGTTTTGAAGACGCGCTCCGAGCGGCGTCCAAGGCACCTCTGGACAGTGACTTACGCGTCGATCGCCGCGCACAATAATACCCGAATGGGTATAACACCAGGCGTTCTAGGAACTTGTGTCACCCCGCGGCGACCCAGGCACTCCACGGAAGACTTACGCGCTGTTCGCCGCGCGCACAAATACGCGAATGCGTATAAGTGTAGTGTTTAGCGCTGGTTAAGCATCGAATCGCGGACTTTTCGTAGCAGCCGAACCAATTCTTCGCGGTCCTCAGTGCTCAGGCCGGTGAGCATTCTTTCAATGTTACCGAGTTTCAGACGGCGGTAATCCTGGTAGGCCTTGCGACCGGCGTCGGTGAGGGTCACATCTATCTTGCGCTTGTCCTGCTGGTTGATTTTGCAGGCAATCAGGGGCTTTTCGCCCTTGCGCTCCAAAGCCCGGATCACTCGCGACATCTGGGCGGGGAGCACCCCGATCTGGCGCTGCAGATCACCGACGGTCATGGCTGAATCGCTCTTTACGAGCAGATCGAGGGCCAGGAACTCGGTTTCGGTGATTTCGGAATCGTGGCGGGTTCGAGCCCGGGCGTGAGCGGCCCAGAAACCCTTGGAAATGGAGAAGACTTCCTCCACAAAGTCCTTCAACTCTTGAGCTTGCTGTAAGGTGGGCACGGCTTGTCCTCATACGCGGCAGACAGGTTGATTCTGACGGGCGCAGCCTGCCGGCCGGCCGCACCCCGCTACCAAGATGGTATCGCAGGGCCATTTCGTCGTCAACGAATAATTGCTATGTGGAAAATAATCGGGCTTGTTTATTGTATTCAGAGCAAAGATCGCTTTCGTCGCACTGCGGGTAGCCCAGCCGCCCTCGGCTGGGGATTTCGGTTTTGAAAACACAGCCGAGGGCGGCTGTGCCACTCTTTCTTGCCGACGCGCGGGCTGTGCCACTTTTTCTTGCCACACCCCTGACCTGACCGGCAACGCAAGCGGCGTTTGTCCGGAACGCGGCGTGCGCCGGGAAGACCGGCAAGGTGTAGTGGATGAAAGAGCCATGCGGTGAAGAACTAGCGAGTCACACCGACCCCGAGTCATGCGTGGCTGCTCGCGAGGGCAGTGGCGAAGCGTTGGCAGGGGGAAGTACGGGCTGGGCTATTGAGCCGCGAAACTCGGGTAGGACCGGAGCGCCGACGCCGTGCCGCAATGCGGAAGGCAACACCGGCGGCATCGTTATCGCGAGATGTTGCCGGGCTCCGCGCGGTCTGCAGACCCCAAGCACGTACAGACACACCTTGCACGGGAACCGGGAGATCCCAGGTTTGGCCTGGCTGGATGGCCAGGTCCGTGGCGTGAATCCTCAGGGAGTACGACGCCGATGAACGAACCTGGGAAGTCGGACAGGCCCATAGTACCGAGGAAACCGGCGAACAACGGTGGCAGACATCTGCAACCTGCGGAGTCGGCGGAGGGAAGGGGCTTGGCCAAGGGGAATCTGGACCACCAAAACATGCCCTTCGGACACAGTGCCGTTCACGGCATGTCAAGTGCGGAGGTTCGGCTACGTCATGTCTTCATCTGAAGGCTGGCGTCATCACCCGAGGCAAGAGCCCAGTGCGGTAGTTCCGCTCGCTGGGATCTGTGCGGGGGGCGGCCCGCAAGGGCCGTCCCTACCGCGACAATGCGATTATCATGCGAGATCAAGCTGCCGGGCGGACGGAGCTTGTGTCGTCACGCTCACCGTCCGGCGGGAGGCGAAACGCAGAGCTTTATGGAGGCACCGTGGGAGAGCCCAGAATTGCAGTCATCGGCGGGAGCGGACTGGGGCAGGCTTTTCAGGAGCAGGCCAGCGGCCGCGAGATCATGGTTGACACGCCGTTCGGCCGGCCGAGCGGGCCGATTCTGCTGACCAATTGGGCGGGGGTGGACTTGGCGTTCATCTCGCGGCATGGGCCGGGGCACCTGCTCAATCCATCCATCGTGCCCTACCGGGCGAACATCTACGCGCTGAAGAAACTCGGTATCACGCACATCATCAGCAGCGGTGCGACCGGCAGCCTGCGGGAGGAAATGATCCCCGGGCACCTGGTCATCTGCGACCAGGTGATCGACAAGACCTTTCGCCGGCCGAGCACATTCTTCGACGAGGGCATCGTGGCCCACGTGGAGTTCGCCGAGCCCTTCTGCCACGGCCTTCGCAAGCTGTTGATCGAGGCCTCGCGCGGATTTGGGACAGTGGTGCACGAGAAGGGGACGTACGTGTGCATGGAGGGGCCGCAGTTCTCGACCATCGCCGAGTCGCGCATGCACCGAGGTTGGGGCGGCGATCTGATCGGCATGACCTGTATGCCGGAGGCCAAGTTAGCCCGCGAAGCGGAGATCTGCTACGCGATGCTGGCCCTGCCCACGGACTACGACTGCTGGCGGCCGCACGATCCGACCAAGACCAAGCAGGCGTTGCTGCACGAGATCATCGGTAACCTGCAGATGGCGACGAACAACGGCATCGAACTGCTGCGCGTGGCGCTGCCCATGCTGGCCGGCCGCATGGATGAGATCACCTGCTGCCGGTCGGCGTTGGAGATGGCCATCTGGTCGGACAGGTCGCGTATCGACCGTTCGGTGGTGGACAAGCTCCAGCCAATCGTCGGCAAGTACTTCGATTGACAGGGCAGAAGCGACCAGCTACGTTGTTTTCGTTGAAAAACGCTGGAGGCGGCTCTCCAGTTGCCTTCCTTGCTCACCGATGGATGCATCCGCGCTCCGCTTGAAGCACTCTGACGGAGGTTCCCCCCGCTATGCAACCTGATTCTGTACGATTCTGCGCCAGGAGGCTGGTTCCTGTGTTGACCTTGCTCGGCATTTGTGCGGCCTTGCTCAGTGCCGGGTGCGTTGAGCAGGACAAGAAGGTCGAGCGTCCGGCGGGCACGATGGAGCAGGCCCAGATGCAGGCGATATCGATGTCTGCAGCGCGCGAGGGCACGATCGCCTCGGCAGCATACGCGGAGGGCGGCCTGCGGTTGATGCGGGTTCGCGGTTACGGTTTGGTCACTGGTTTGGCGGGCAAGGGCAGTACGCGCTGTCCGGAGAGTTTGCGCAACTACCTGGTCGACGCTATTCGCCGCACGCGCATGTCTGATCCTTATCGTCGCAAGACCGGTAACGAGCCGAGTGCAGGCCAGATGATCGACAGTGCGGATACTGCGGTGGTGCTGGTGGAGGGCGAGATTCCCGCCGGGGCGATCAAGGGGCGGCGCTTCGACGTGCGGGTTACGGCCGTGGATGAGGACACGCAATCGCTGGTCGGCGGCGTGCTGTGGCAGGCGGACTTGAAGATGTTCCAGTCGATCTCGCCGGCGTCGGTGATCGAGGGCCGGACCCTGGCGACGGCCGGTGGGCCGATCTTCATCAACCCGTTCCGCTCGGCGACGGCGACGGCTCCCGCGACCAACCAGCGAGAGGGCGAGATCATTGCCGGCGGCACGACGACCGAGGATCGCCGGCTGACGCTGGCTTGCGCAGTGGAGTCATACGGCACCGTGCGGGCGGTTCAGGATGCGATCAATACGCGGTTCAAGACCGATCCGCATACAGCCGTTGCAGAGAGTCCGCGGATGATCACCCTGCACGTGCCGCCGGACTACCGCGGGCGTGAGGGGCGATTTCTGGAGTTGTTGATGCACCTCCCGCTGAGCAACGTGCCGGCGGAGAACCAGGCCCGTGCCAAAGTTATGTCGGCGCAGTTTGGTGAGCCGGACGCAGAGCACCGCGAGTTGGCCCTCTCGCTGGAGGGCATCGGCAAGCCTTCGATTCAGTTCATTCGGCCGCTGTACGCCAGTACGAATCGGCAGGTGAACTTTTACGCGGCCACGTGCGGCCTGCACCTGGGCGATGCGGCGGCCATCGATGTGATTATTCGTCACGCCAAAGACCCGCATAGTCCGTTCCGTTTCCAGGCCATTCGGGAGTTGGGCGAGTCGCAGATGCCGCAGCGGGCGAGCCAGACGCTGCACGAGTTGCTGGACGGCGACGATACGCAGGTTCGCATCCTGGCCTACGAGGCCATTCGGCTGGTGGATCGGCTTGCGGTGGCGCAGACGGTGGTGGGCGAACGGCCGGAGAACTTCATCCTGGAGATTGTGCCCTCGTCGGGCAAGCCGTTGATTTACGCTCGTCGCACGAAGGCTCCGCGGATTGCGTTGATCGGCGGGGACCGCATGATGTGCCGGCCTCCGCTGTTGTATTCGGAGCCGGGCGGGTTGGTGATGCTGACGGCCAAGGCGGGCGATTCGCGGATCACGATCATGAAGAAGGATCCGGCCATGATGCTCGGGCCGTATTATGCTCCGTTTTCGGTGCCGATTCTGACGGAGTTCCTGGGTGCGAACATGCGGACGGATCTGGACGGCAGGCTTTATGGGCTGGGGCTGGATTACGGCTCGGTGGTGGCGGTGCTGTACCACCTGTGCGAGAGCAAGGCGATCAATGCGGATATGAAATGGGAGGAGCAGGCAACGGATGAGTTGCTGGGCCCGCTGGAGCCGATGGGCCGGCCGGAGTCGGAGCTGTAAGAATGCAGAAGAGAATGTTGAATGTAGAATGTTGAATGTTGAGGTGAAGAGGGGGGTTGTCGGGACGTTCTTTCAGAGAGAAGGG
>JBJKSL010000578.1:0-16981 GCA_046704145.1 Phycisphaerae bacterium | reverse complement strand
CGTGGTACAAGGCGGCCAGGACGGCAGTCAGAGGATCGCCACGCAATTGGTGCGCATGTCGGATCGGCCCGCGGGCGGCTGCCGATGGTTGTTTGATGTGAAGCACGTTGACGAACTGCCTACGGCGCCGGCCTTCGTGAATCGCAAGGTACCGATCGAGTTGCTGTTCGCCTGTGACGGTGAATGCGAGATCTTCGTCAACGGGCAATCGGTCGGTAAACGCAATGGTTTCGGCGAAAACGGCCGTACCGAAGTCTACGTCGATCATGGCCCTTGCCTGGTGGCCGTGGTGGCCCGGAGCCGGGCAACTCGACCCGGCTTGATAGGCACCATCCGCTCAGGCGATCTGGTAACCGTAACTCAGCCGACAGTCTTTTCGGCTGTGGCATGTGATGACAAGGTTCCTGCTGAGCTCTTGACCGATGTGCGGAAGGGCGGCGAGCAGGCAGTTCGATTGGCAGATTTGGGCGGTTTCGGTGAAGAGCCCTGGGGACACTTGCCCGCCGAGTTTGCCGGCACCGGCGCTCGATGGATTTGGCCCGCCTCCGCCGAGAGTGCCGCGGCGGCCACAGAGCCAGCGCTGCGGGCGAAGCCGCAGTGCTGGTTGCTCCGTTGCCCGATAAACGTCAAATAGCAGGCGCAATGCAACAAGGCCCAGGACCGACTCGTCCTGGGCCTTGTTGATTGTGAGCCTCATTGCGGCTTTGAGTTAGTTGGCCGATTACCGTACGCCGCTCACCTTGATCGGGATCACGATCTGACCGAATTCCTTGTCATCGGTCTTGATGGTGATTCTCTCGCCCTCGCCCGGTGCAACCAGGCCCGGCGGAACGGTCACTTGCAGCTTGTATGAGAGCCCGTCGGTGTCCGGATAGAACTGCGTCTGGATGCCCGGCTTGCTCGTCTCCACGCCGAGGATGTTCAGCGACTTGCTGCCCGAATTTACGATCGTTACCGATGCTTGCTGGATCGTACCGCTGTTAGCGAGAGAAACATACGCAGGCGAAACTTCAATCCGCTTGGGCATGACCAGCTTCACCGGCACCTGTACGGTGGACTGCTCAGGCTGATTGGTTTCGATCGTGATGTTGGCCGTGTACTCACCCGGCTCGAACGGCGGAATGGCCTTGACGGTCAGAACGTGAATGTTCGACTGGGCGCGCGTCGGGCGGATGTCGGCTTCGAACTTGGGCGAAGAGGACTTCGCATTCTTGTATTCGACCGTACCTTGCCCGTTGTAAACCAGCGTGGCTATGCGCGGTACGGAGAAGGTCTTGGCCCGATTGGAGAAGTCGATCCCGCTTTCCGGTTGGACTTCGACGAGGGGCTTAGACTCGCCCACGATGGCCAGCGTGGTGATCGGTCGGGCGGGATCGTTGGTCGCAATCCCCAGCTGATAGGTGAAGGGCTGCCCGCCTTTGGGGGTGTGGAAAGTGCACAGCAAAGATGCGGTTGCGCCCGGGGCGACCGTCTTGGGATAGTCGGGACTGACGCTCAGCCCGTCCGAAGAGGTGACCTCGCGAACGGTCAGCGGCTGACCACCTGCGTTGCGGAAGTAGACCCGGGAAGAGCCCTTCGATTCAGGGGCGAAGGCCCCGGCGTCCTGTCGCAGTGTTTCCACGTACAACATGGCGCTGCCGCTCGGTGTCGCGGGAGCCGGCCGCGGACCTTCCAACGCACAGGTCAGACCCACATAGGAGGGCTTGAGCGCAAAGTCGGAGTGGGTCTTGCCCTGCAGTAGCACGTCCAGTTGCTCGGCAACCGCCTCGAAGCTGGCGTCAAGTTCCGACGGGCTGCGACCCAGGCCGCGGCGCACAGCCTCGACGTTGCCGTTCTTGCCGATCAGGATCAGCATCGGGAACTGCGTTACACCGTAGGCCTTGGCCACCGACCGGCTCGGGTCCAAACCCACCGGCACCTTCGTGTCCAGTTCCTTGATCTTCTGCACGATCTCGGAAAGCGGCTGGAGCGCTTCGACATTTATGTTGAGGAACTCCACACCCTTGCGGTGATAGACCTGATAGAGTTGATCGAGCCGGGGCAACTGGGTTCGCGAAGGCGAGCACCATGAGGCCCAGAAATTCAGAACCATGACCTGGTTGGCTCCGCTGCCAATCCGTACGGAACGCCCCTCTGTGGTCTTGACCAACAAAGCAGGAGCCGGCCGTCCGATGTGCGACTCGGCCGCTGCCACCGGCGGGGTGGTTGGCAGATGCTGTCGCACGATGGTGATTACCGGAACGGTGCTGACCGGCCGGTCCTTGTAGTCGGTGGTAATGGTGATCGCCGGAGACTTGGCTGGATCCGGCACGTAGTCCTTCGGCACGATCGCAGTGACGGTGTAACTCTTGCCTGCAAGGTTCTCGACCTTCTCAATCTTGATGCGATCGTCGTTGCACTCCGCCGAAATGAGCTTGATGGGCGTGTCCCCGTTGTTCTGCACAACGATAGGCTGCCTGTAAGGGGCAACCAGCGGCACGGTGGGCAGCCTCACGCTCGGCGGCATGATCTGCAGGATCGGCGGCTTGGTAATCGTGCAGGGCAGAGTCATAGTCGCGGCATCTTTCAAGCCTGTCTTGAGCTGGAACTGCGTGGAGTTGAGATTCTCCTTGAACGGCGGCTGGGCGACTACAGTCAACTCCGCGACCTTCCCAGGCTCGATTTCCTTGACGGTCACCTTGAAGACAGACGGCAGATCCGGCTGCACCACCTCGATCTTCATGGGCTCGTCGGTGTTGTTCGTCAGCTTGAAAACCTTGGTCAGGCTAATCTCGGGCGTATACAGGCCAAAGTGTGCCCCAAGCATCGGCTCAGACAGGATGCGAGGCTTGACCGTCCCCTTCAGAATAAGGTTGACCAGCTTGTGTGCAGGATCGTTTGTGGTGGTGCGGATGGTCTTGGTGATCTGGCTGTTGTAGTTGCCGGTATGAAGAATGGTCTCTACCTTGCCCTCGGCTCCTGGTTGTATGATCTTGTCAGACTTGGCTATGGTACAGCCGCAGGTAGGCTTGGCATCTATGGTCAACGGAGCGTTGCCGGTATTCTTGATCACGAACGTGTGTTCGACCGAACCCATGGACCAGGTAGTGCCGAAGTCGTACTCGGTTTCCTTGCACTCGAACTTGGGTGTCCCGCCGGTTGGTTTAGTCTGCGCGGCAGGCTGAGGGCTGGCCGGGTTGCCCACGACCACTGGCGGCGTGTGCTTGGCGATGGGGGCGGCCGGTTCTGCAGCGATTGCTGAAACGGCTCCCGCGCCTGAAAACATCACGGCCATGCAAACCGAAACCGGACGTCGGACCGGCATACGAATCCAACTGAATGCTGGCATTGTGCAGACTCCCTGAAGGTAGTGGTGTGAACGTTCTTCCCTAAGGCCCTAGCCGTAAACACGGCAGTATAAACCTCTTGCGATGACCTTGCCAAGCCGACGGCCTTGTCGCCATCGACGCCCCCAGGATCACACGGAAATCGGCAGCCCAATAAGCCCCCATTCTCGCGATTCTGGCTCTATCTCATTGGCCGGCCAGCGGTTACAGCAGCGCAGCCCAGGTCTACATACGAATGGGTACGCTACCAAGCGTCCGACGGTTCGTCGCAAGCTTCATCGGTACCCGCCTGAGGCGACGCCAAATCTGGGCGGCGCAGCGAAGGCGGGCCGCCGAGCGGTAGCCAGCATCCGCAGACGGCTTTCCGTCAAAGCGAAAGCGGGTTACCGGCCGTGCGATCTTCGGGTAACATCCCCAGAGCATGAACTCGGCTGCCAAATACTTGCGACCGGACGTCATCGCCCAGGTCCAACGCCTCGATCTCAAGGCGCGGTTCATCGTGGAAGGCTTCCTCTGTGGCCTGCACAGGTCGCCCTTTCAGGGCTTCTCGGTCGAATTCTCCGAGCATCGCAAATACAGCCCCGGCGACGACCTGCGCCAGATCGACTGGTCCGTCTACGCCCGCACGGACCGTTTTTTCATTCGCAAGTACGACGCAGAAACCAACTTGGAGTGTCATCTTATCGTCGACACATCGGCCAGTATGGCCTATCCTTCGCCAGAGCAGCAGGAGCAGGCGGGCTCCGGCGATGGCCGCATGAGCAAGCTGGACTACGCCATCTGCCTGGCCGCCGCGCTTGGCTATCTGATGATCGGCCAGCAGGATTCCGTCGGACTGGCCCGTTTCGACAGCCAACTTCGGTCTTACCTGCCGCCGCGGTCACAGCGTGCTCACCTGATGCGGCTCATCAGCGAGTTGGCTGGCGTTCGTCCGTCTGCAGACCACGCTGGCAAAGGATTGGCTGAGACACTGCACGAGATGGCACGGCGCGTCCACCGGCGAGGGCTGATGGTCATCCTGAGCGATTTACTCACCGACGCGGACGAGGTGATCGAGGCTCTGCACCATCTGCGCTACCGCGGTCACGACGTGATCCTGTTCCAGGTGCTCGACTGGGCTGAGGTGCAGTTCCCCTTCGATAGCCTCAGCGAATTCGTCGATCCGGAGACCGGCCGCAAACTGACCGTCCAGCCCGGCGCGGTGCGGGAACGGTATTTAGAGGCCCTCGCAGCGTTTGCGGACAGGTACCGCAAAGAGACCGGCAGCCTCCGGGCGGATTTCGTGCAGGTGGATACGTCGATGACCTTCGACCGGGCTCTTCTGCAGTTCCTGGTCGACCGACGCCGAAAGCAGTGACGGAGCCAGGCAGAGAGGCGTTCGAAGCAGACTTGTGACAAAGGTGGACACCAAGGGCGGTAACCCGGCAGGAGTGGAATCATGCGGTATAACACGTTGACACTGGCGTTTGCGGCTTTCGCAGCAATCTCGGCGCCTGCACAGGCCGAAATGCAGCCGTGCAGGCTGCGTTGCGAATATCTGAAAAATCCGGTGGCCATCGACGTGCAGCCGCGTCTGAGTTGGGCCTTGACCGCCAGCGAACGCAAGGCCATGCAGAAGGCATATCAAATCCTGGTCGCCTCCAGCGAGGCGGTCTTGAATTCCGACCACGGCGACCTCTGGGACACCGGCAAGGTCGACAGCGGTGAATCCATCAACATTCCGTACTCCGGCAAGGTCTTGCCTTCCGGGACCGCGGCGTTCTGGAAGGTGCGCGTGTGGGACGGTAGCAAGCAGCCTGGACCGTACAGTAAAACCGCCTGTTGGGAGATGGGCCTGCTCCGGCCAAGTGACTGGCAGGGCAAATGGATCTCAGACTCACGACCGCTGCCCGCCGCCCAAGAGAAGCTCTACGACTACCTGCCGGCACCGTTGTTCCGCAATCAGTTCGTGGCCAAGGGCCCGGTACTGCGAGCCCGCGCCTACGTGAGCGGCCTCGGCTACTACGTGATGAGCTTGAACGGCAAGCGCGTAGGTGACCACGTGCTCGACCCCGCGTGGACCAGCTACGGCAAACGTGTGCTGTATTCGTCCTACGACGTCACGCGGCTGATCGGGCCGGGGCAGAACGCCGTCGGCATAGAGGTCGGTAACGGCTGGTACAATCCGCTGCCCATGCGTTTTTGGGGTTGGCTGAACCTCCGCGAGTACCTCGTGATAGGCCGGCCGCGAATCATCCTGCAAGTGAACATCGAGTACATGGACGGCACCACGGACTCGGTCTACACCGACGAGAGTTGGCGCGTCAACGACGGTCCTTGCGTAAAGAACAACATCTACCTCGGCGAGGTTTATGACGCCCGTCTCGAGATCCCCGGCTGGGATCTGCCCGGTTTTGACGATTCCTCCTGGCGAGCGGTGGTGGCCGCTCCTGACGGCGTTGGCGAACTCCGCGGACAGATGCTGCCGCCAATCCGCAAGACGCGAACCTTGCAGCCCGTGCAGATTACCGAACCCAAGCCCGGCGTGTTCATCTTCGACATGGGGCAGAACTTCGCCGGCTGGGTAACGCTAAACCCGAAGGGTGAACCCGGCCGCAAGATCCAGTTGCGCTACGGAGAGTTGCTCTTCCCCGACGGGACGCTCGATCCATTGACCTCCGTTGCCGGCCAGATCAAGAAAGCCGGCATGGGCGGTCCCGGCGCGCCGCCGGTGGCTTACCAGGCCGATGTGTACTACTGCAAGGGAACCTCCTTCGAGAGCTTCACGCCCAAGTTTACCTGGCACGGATTTCGCTATGTCGAGCTTACAGGCTATCCCGGCACGCCCACGCCGGACGTCATCCAGGGCACCTGGCTCAACTCCGACGTGGAATCCGCCGGCTCGTTCTCCTGCTCGAACGAGATGTTCAACCGCATCCAGCAAATGACCCGCTGTTCGCTGGCCAGCAACATCTTCAGCATCCAGTCAGACTGCCCGCACCGCGAACGTTTCGGCTACGGCGGAGACATGGTCGCCACCGACCAGATGGCCATGTTCAACTTCGACATGGCCGCCTTTTACGCCAACACCGTCAGGAACTACGGCGATGCCGTGCGACCCAACGGCGGCCTCACCGAGACCGCACCTTTCGTGGGCATCGACGCGTTCAAGGACGGCCTCGGCGGCGGTGCGGGGCCGATCGGATGGGGCACGGTACAGCCCGTGCTGCTGTGGGATCTCTATCAGTACTACGGCGACAAGCGACTGATGGCCGAGCAATACGGCATCACACGGAACTGGCTGAAGTTCCTGGACAGCCTGGCACCCGGTCTGTTTATCGAGAACGGCCTGGGCGACCACGAAACGCTGGCCCCCAAGATGATACCGCTGACCAGCACCGCGTTTTATTTCCTGAACGCGAACCTGTTTTCGAAGATCGCCCGCACGCTGGGCTACAACGCCGATGCCGACAACTATGTGGATCGTGCCGCCAGCATCAAGGCAGCCTTCAACCAACGCTTCTACGAGCCGGGCACCGGCCGTTACGGAATCGCAACACAAGCGTGCCAATCATTCGTCCTGACGCTCGACCTGATCGCCCCGCGAGCCCAGGACAAGGTGCTGCAAGTATTGCTCGACGACATAGCCCAGAACAAGAACCACCTGACCACCGGCATTTTCGGCACGCGCTACATGTTGCTGGCACTGAGCCGCTTCGGCAATCCGGATGTGGCCTACAACATCGTCAACCAGAAGGACTTCCCCGGCTGGGGCTTCATGCTCGCCAACGGAGCCACTACGCTGTGGGAGCACTGGGCATTCAGCGACAACGTCTACTCGCACAACCACCCCATGTTCGGCTCTGTCAGCGAGTGGTTCTACAAGGTGCTCGCCGGCATCAAACCGGCTGAAGATGCCGTGGGCTTCAACAAGATCATCATCGAGCCGGCCATCGTGCCTGACTTGACCTGGGTGAAAGGATGCTACGATTCCATCCGCGGCCCCGTCGTCAGCGAGTGGGCCGTCAAGGGCAAGCGGCTCGAAATGCACGTGGTAATTCCGCCCAATACCAGCGCGCTGGTGAGCATCCCAACTTATCAGTTGAAGGAAATTCAAGAAGGCAACCGGGATGTTCAGCAGAGCCATGGGGTGCAACTCCATAGCATCGAGAATGGACGCACGATCTTCTCCGTCGGCTCGGGCGATTACCACTTCGCAGCCCCTTGGCCGCCGCCCCCTCAACCCAAGCCGATCCAAGGCGGCACCATGCGGGAGTGACCGCTGGCTCGTGTGGAACCGGCATTGTGTGGAACCGGCCTTGCTGGACCGGCATCTTGCCGGTCCGTGTATAGCTGCGGGAGCATCGTACCGCTTTGACCTGAACCGCAACGCGGTTCCACAACACAGCCCAGGGTCGCGCAGCGCACCCTGGGAAACAAGACCCACAGCAAACCACCAATCCTGTAGGGATTGTACAAACGTCGCGGACGCGTCAGACACTCATGACATCACTGCAGGTTTCGCGTGACGCCACGCACAGAGGCAACATCTTGCCGACCGTGCGGCGGTGCGTGTGAAGGGCGACAGCGGGGGTGTTGTTGTCCACACTGAGATGAGCCAGGGCGGCCCACTGCAGACGACGCCCGGCCTTCGCAAGCAGCTCCGCTGACTCGTCGTTGGAGAGATGTCCGTTCAAGCCGGTGATGCGGTGCTTGAGATAATAGGGATAACTTCCGTTATGGAGCATCACCTCGTCGTAGTTGCTCTCGAGATAGACCGCGTCCAGCGTCGGTAGTACCTCTCGCAAGCCCCCGAAGGGATGCCCCAGATCGGTGAGGATGCCCAACCGTCGCCCGCCATGCTCGACAACGAAGCCCACGCCGTCGGCGGCGTCGTGCGGCGTCGGCAGCGTGTGCACGAGCACATCCTTGAACTGCAACGTCTGCCCGGAGACGAAATAGTTCATCCGCTCGAACTTGCCGAGGTCTCTTGCGATGGCTCCGTGCGTCTCCAGCGTCATCCACACCGGTATGCCGAACTTGCGATGCAGCGGCCCGCAGCAGCGGACGTGGTCGTCGTGATCGTGCGAGATGATGAGTGCATCCACGTCGCGAATCTCGCGGCCGTGCAGTTGCATGCGTGCTTCAGCCTGCTTTCCGCTCAGCCCGGCGTCGAACAACAGCCGCACCTC
Organism: Phycisphaerae bacterium; assembly: GCA_046704145.1. Lineage (GTDB taxonomy): Bacteria > Planctomycetota > Phycisphaerae > UBA1845 > PWPN01 > JACQVT01. The sequence continues at coordinate 8,484 of JBJKSL010000578.1, read as the reverse complement.
GCCGGCCTCGACGTAGATGCAGTTGCCGTTGGAGCCGCTCTGTAGAGAGAAGGTCAGCATACGCGCGCAAATATAGCAGATAGGCCAACTGCCGGCCAATCTGGGTTTTTCGGCAGCAGCGCAATATCCTATGGGAGACGTGGGGGAGCACGAGGAACCAGCATGAGCATGACATCTTCAGTTGATTTTCTGCCCCGCCAGGCACCTGTAAGCCTGGCCGACCTGCGGGTGAAGGCACCATCGACCGTCGTCATCTTCGGGGCCACCGGCGATTTGACCGCCCGCAAGCTGATGCCCGCATTCTTCCGCCTCTGCAAGGAGGGTTTTCTGCCCGACGCGTTTTCGATAGTCGGCGTTGCGCGTCGGCCCTTCAGCGATGACTCGTTTCGCGACATGATGCGCGCGGCCATCGAAAAACACTCCGGTTCGATCTCGGCCGATGACTGGGAGATCTTCGCCGCCAAGCTGCACTACCAGGTCGTGAAGTTTGACGACTCCGCCGCATATGAAGCTCTGGGCACGCGACTCGACCGTATCGAAGCAGACCGCGGGCAGCCCGGCCAGCGCCTTTTCTACATGGCCACAGCGCCGTCCTTCTTTCTGCCCATAGTGGAGAACCTGAGCCACGCCGGCCTGGTGCACAATGTGGAGGAGGAGTGTCCCTGCCGTGTGATCATCGAGAAGCCTTTCGGCGACGATCTCGCCTCGGCCTTGGAGTTGAACAACCGCATCACCAGCATCCTCGCCGAAGAGCAGATATACCGCATCGATCACTATCTGGGCAAAGAGACCGTGCTGAACATCCTGTCGTTTCGGTTCGGCAACTCGATCTTCGACACGCTGTTCAACAGTCACCACGTCGACCACGTGCAGATTACCGTGGCTGAATCCGTCGGCATGGAAGGGCGGCGGGGGGCCTTCTACGAAAGCGCCGGAGCTCTGCGAGACGTAGTGCAGAATCACGGTTTGCAGTTGCTCTGCCTGGCTGCCATGGAACCGCCGGCAGTGTTTTCGTCCAAGGGCATTCGGGACGAAAAGCTGAAGGTGCTGCAGTCGCTGCGACCGCTGGTCGCCGAGGCCGTCGGGCGCGACGTCGTTCGCGGCCAGTACATTGCCGGCAGCATCGACGACGAGGACATGCCCGCCTACCGCAGCGAACAGGGCGTGAGACCGCGCTCGATGACCGAAACCTACGTGGCTTTACGCGCCTATATCGACAACTGGCGATGGGCGGGGGTGCCTTTTTACCTGCGGACCGGCAAGTGTCTGCCCAAACGTCTCACCGAGATCGCCATTCAGTTCAAGCAGCCGCCGCTGGACTTCTTCACCACCATCGAATGCGTGGGCGACGTGTGCGATATCAGCCGGGCCAAGCCCAACGTGCTGGTGTTTCGCATCCAGCCGGACGAGGGGATCAGCCTGTTGTTTTCCGCGAAAAGGCCTGGAATGTTGTTCCAGATTCACCCGGTGGAGATGGATTTCCTCTATAACCGCTCGTTCAAAATGGCCATCCCCGAGGCCTACGAACGGCTGTTGCTGGACGCCCTGCGGGGCGATTCGACGCTCTTTATGCGCAGCGACGAGGTCGAATCAGCCTGGCGTTACGTGGACCCGATACTGCGAAGTTGGTCCTCCCCCAATCCGCCGCCGCTACAATTCTACGAGGCTGGCACCTGGGGGCCGCGCGAGGCGGATCGTCTGCTGGGGGAAGGACAGGAGTGGAGGAATGAGTGACAATCGAGAAACGTGTGGAGGTCGCGCGTTCACGCATTGCCACCTTGACACTTTCACACGTGTTTTCCGAGGTCCGTGATGCCCGATACCGCGCCCGAAGTAGAGTTGCACATGCAGGTCCACGTGCTTGAGGATTTTCCAACCCAGGCCGCCCAACGCTTCGTCTCCTGGTGCGCCGCCAAGATCAGTCAGCAGGCACGCATTCACGTGGCCCTGACCGGCGGGGGGACAGCAAAGGAGTTCTATGAAGCTCTCGCCAGACCTGAGGTGCGTGCGGGCCTCGATGTCCGCGCGATCGACTTCTACGAGGGCGACGAGCGCCCCGTGCCGCCATCCAGTTCGGAGTCCAACTGGGGCATGGCCGAAGCCATATTCCTCGATCCGGCCGGCGTGCCCGCCGAGAACCGCCACCGCATGCTCGGAGAGGCCGAGGACCTCCACGCAGCAGCTCGCGAGTACGAGCATGTGCTCTGCGAGCATCTGCCGCGTCACGGAGAGGTGCCGGCCTTCGACCTGTTGCTGCTGGGCATGGGGGCCAACGGCCACACCGCTTCACTTTTTCCGGAAACCGCCGCCCTGGCCGAGCGGGAGCGGTTGGTAGTAGCCAATCCGGTCCCCGAGATCGGTATGACCCGCCTGACCATCACCTATCCGATGATCAAAGCCGCACACGCCGTCTGGATCATCGCCAGCGGACAGGAGAAAGCGGAGGCCGCCTACCGGGCCATCGAGCTGCGCGACCCATTGTTGCCGGTCACCCACGTGATGCCGCGAAGCCCTCTCGTCTGGCTGTTGGACCAGGCCGCGGGCAGCAAACTGTCTCACCGCCTGCTCAGTCCATTATGCTCTGTGTCGCACGGCTCGGATGTGAATCCCACATGCGAATGATCCCGGACCCTCTTCGCATCAACCCCAACAGACGCTCTCGCCGGGCATAAGCATCGAATTCACCTGCAGATAACATTCCTTCCAGCCCGCCTCCAGGGAATTGCGGACTGATCTACCCACGCTTATAATCGCCCCCCGGCGCAATCGGTCTGTATGCCTCGATGGGCTCCGAGCGGGCAGGGTCTGTCTCCTTTTTGCCTCAGTGCAGGTTTGGCCGCAGAAGACGACCACGGCTCGTATGAGACAACGTTTTGATACTTGGCGAGGCCGGGCAAAAAGGTGCCTGACCCTTTCTCTTGGGACGCTGGCGTAACCAGATGAACCTGATGTTCGCATTGAAGAACCTGCCGATCTCGATGCTGTTGATCGTCCTTGCCGCTCCGATGGCTTGGGCGGCAGATGAAACTCCTATTCCGCCGACCCAGAAAGCTGAGAAACTGACCTTCGACGAGAAGAGCGATAGCTGGATCCGCACCGGCCCGCCCGTGCCCGGCACTGAGGACGGCGATCTCGACATCGTGCGGCAACTGTTGGCCCGAGAGGACTACAAGGGCGCCCTGAAAGGTGCGAAAGCCTGGATCAAGAAGTACGGCACCGAGGCTCCCCGTTACCCCGAAGCACTCGACCTGCAAGCGACCGCCAACCTCGGCAAGGGCGACTACCGGGCCGCGCATGATGAGTTCCAGGCATTGCTGAACGGCTACGGCGGCTCACCATACGCCGAGAACGCTCTGCAGGGCGATTTCCGCGTGGCAGAACAGTACCTCGCCGGCAAACGCCGCAAGGCCTGGGGCGGATTGCTGCGGATCAAGGATCGCGAGGGCGGCGTCAAGATCCTCGACGATATCGTCGCGAACTACCCGGACACCATGTTGGCCGAACTGGCCCAGCGGGCCAAGGCGGATTACTACTACGCCCGCGGAGAGTACGAGCTGGCCGAGGATGAATACTCCACCTTCGCCCGCAACTATCCGCACAGCCGGTTCCACCCGTACGCTCTGCTGCAGAGTGCCCGCTCGGCATTGGCGAGTTTCCCCGGTATCAAGTTTGACGACGCCGGCCTGGTCGAGGCCCAGGAGCGATTCACCCAGTTCCGCAAGAGCTACCCCGCCCAGGCGGAAGGTCTGGACGTGGGTGTCATTCTTGAGCAGATTGCCTCCCGGCGAGCGGACAAGACCTTAGACATCGCCAAGTTCTATCAGAAGACCAAGAAGCTGGGCGCGGCCGCCTATTACTACCGGGAAACCGTTCGTCGCTGGCCGGAATCAGCCGCCGCGGCGGAGGCAAAAGGTCGCCTCGCTGCCATGGGTCAGCCGCTCGAGGTGCAGGAGCAGGCGTCGGCGGCCGTTGGCAGGTAGTCCGTGTAAGTTGCTTAACCCGGATTTTTCTCCACAGAGGCCACAGAGGTGCACGTAGAAACCCCAGGAAACTCAATCTCAGCAGAACCCGAGGCCCGATCTGGTCGAATCAGGATGTGGGCAGCGCGTCTGGCTTGCATCGCCCTGGGATTCGCGGGGCTGGCCTCCACCGGCTGCGGGTACTCGAACCAGTCCCTTTATCGGGACTCGGTCAAGACCGTCTATGTGGATATGTTCCAGTCCAAGGAGTTCCGGCGAGGGCTGGAATTCCAGCTGACCGAGGCCGTCCGCAAGCAGATCGACCAGGCCACGCCGTACCGTAACGCCCAGAAGGGGCGGGCTGACACGGTCCTCCAGGGCGAGATCCTCGAATGGCGGGAAGCCACGATCGGCAAGGACTACATCACCGACCGAGCCCGTGAGCTCGCCGGCACGCTCTCCATCCGGTACCGCTGGCAGGACGTACGGACCGGCAAATTGCTGGTCGATCGTCCGCTCATGGTAACAACCGTCCAGTACGTGCGCCTGGCAGAGGAGAAGGACTTCGATGCCTATGAGAATGCCGTGAACCAGATGGCCCGCAAGATCGTGGAGTCAATGGAAACACCCTGGTAATCGGACTATGATCAAGACAGCAGTCCCACGGGGACGGCGCGGGCGCACTCTATTTTCCAGAATCGGGCTCTTCCGGCCGATGGCTTTCAAGGCCTCTAAGCCCGGCTTCACAGTTCGATAGGGCGAGTGGGCGTGTTTGGAATGAAAGGAATTAATGTCTGACTTGAGACCCGACCGTGATGATCGTCAGGGTGGCGACCGCCCCCCAGGCTCACCTATGCGCATGTCCAAAGGCGCCCTGGGCTGGGTGGTGTTCATCGTGTTCTCCCTCATGCTGGTCATGATGGTGATGAACCAGATGAACAGCCGGGCCAAACTGTCCATGGACCAGTTCATGTCCGAGCTGGAAGACGGCAATATTTCCAGCATCGTTTTCCAGGGCGACCGTATCACCGGCGAGCGCAAGGAAGTTAAGGGCAGCAAAGAGCCCAAGGCCTTCGAGGTCGAATGGCCAGCCGGGGCAATAGACTACGCCTTCGTCAAGCACGTGGACCAGTTGGCCCGCAAAAGCGGTGCCACAGTCTACACCGACAACAACACCGGCCTCTTCCTCAACGTGCTGGTCAACATCGTTCCGTGGATTCTGGTGTTCGCCTTCATCTGGTTCTTCGTGTTCCGTCAGCTTCGCGGCTTCGGCGGCGGTGCCGGCGGCATGCTGGGCAACTTCGGCCGCTCGCGACATCGGGTCAGTTCCAGGGAACACACCAACGTCACCTTCAGCGACGTAGCCGGCATCGACGAAGCCAAGGAAGAATGCACCGAGATCATCGAGTTCCTCAAGAACCCCAAACGCTTCCAGCGCCTCGGCGGACGCATCCCGCGCGGCGTGCTCCTGGTGGGGGACCCCGGCTGCGGCAAGACCCTGCTGGCCAAGGCCATCGCCGGCGAAGCGGATGTGCCTTTCTTCAGCATCTCGGGCAGCGACTTTGTCGAGATGTTCGTCGGCGTCGGTGCATCGCGCGTTCGCGACCTGTTCAAGCAGGCCAAAGATAACTCACCCTGCATCATCTTCCTGGACGAGATTGACGCCGTCGGCCGACGCCGCGGTGCCGGCTTCTCCAGCGGCGGGCACGATGAACGCGAGCAGACCCTCAACGCCATCCTGGTGGAGATGGACGGCTTCGATTCCTCCGACCAGGTCATTGTCATCGCCGCCACCAACCGTGCCGACGTGCTCGACCCAGCGTTGATTCGCCCGGGCCGTTTCGACCGACAGGTCTTCGTGCCGCTGCCCGACGTGAAGGGTCGGCTGGATATCCTGCGCGTTCACGCCAAGCGCATCAAGCTGGGGCCCGACGTCGATCTCCAGCGGTTGGCCCGCGGCACGCCCCTCTTCAGCGGTGCAGACCTCGCCGCCATCATCAACGAGTCCGCTCTGCTGGCCACCCTGGCCAACAAGGACTATGTCGAGATGGAGGACCTCGAGGAGGCCCGCGACAAGGTCCGCTGGGGCCGAGCCAAGAAGAGCCGCGTCATCGACGAGAAGGACCGCATCGCGACCGCATATCACGAAGGCGGGCACGCGCTCCTGCAGTGCATCCTGCCGGACGCGGATCCGTTGCACAAGGTCAGCATCATTCCGCGAGGCCCGTACGGTGGCGCATCCTTCACCCTGCCCGAGAAGGATCGCACCAACTACAGCGAACGCTGGCTGCATTCGTGCATCCGCGTGGCCTCCGCCGGTCGCATCGCGGAAGAACTCGTGCTGGGCGACGTGAACACCGGTGCCTCCGCCGACATTCGTCAAGCCACAGACTTGGCTCGCCGGATGGTGACCGAGTGGGGCATGAGCAAGAAGGTAGGCTTCATCTACTACGGTGATGAGGACCGCCGCACGGCCATGGGCTGGGATTTACCCGGCGGGCACGAATACTCGCCGCAGACGGCCGAGGTCATCGACCAGGAAGTCCGTCGAGTTATCGACGAAGCCTGCGCCGACACGCGGCGGATGCTGGAAGAGAACCGCGAAAAGCTGGAGGCCATCGCTCAGGCCTTGCTCAAGTACGAGACCCTGGAAGCGGCCGAGGTTCAGCGTCTGATCCGTGGCGAACGCTTGGATCGGCCGACGCTGGACGATCTGCTCGATGCCGATCACGCCGACAGAGATGGCCAGGGCCCCAAACCAATAGTGGAATCGAAGCCCGAACCGGAGTTGGGTTCCGGCCCGGGTCCGCTGCCCATGCCGTCTTGATTGCGGGTCTGAACTAAGCGCAGGTAGAAGCTAATGGCCAATGCGGACATAGTGTTGCTGGGGCCGGCCGAGTTGCCGCTGATCGCGGACATGTACAACCAGGTCTTTCGGCCGGGCCGCGACGTCAGCACCTTCGAGCGACGTCTGCGCAACCGTTACAATTCCGTGATTCTTCTGGCCCAGGTCGACAAGCAGCCCGCCGGATTCGCGCTGGGTTACGAGATCAAGCCGAGCACGTTCTACTGCTGGCTGATCGGCGTTCTGCCCGCATACCGCAAGGCCGGCATCGCCTCGCAACTGCTTGAAGCCATGTCCGCCTGGGCTCGTGAAAACGCCTACCACGTTCTCCGTGTCGAGTGCTACAACCGCGCTCGGCCGATGCTGAAGATCGTAGTACGCCAAAACTTCGACATCGTTGGCGTTCGCTTCGACACCGATGAGGCCTCCAACCTGATCATCCTCGAGCAATCCCTCGAACAGGAAGGCTAATCACCATAATCGCGCGGCGGCCACGCATTTCATGTGGAACGGAATTTCATGTGGAACGGACTAATCCCGCGTGGAACCGGTCTATCCTGTGTGGAACCAGTCTATCCTGTGTGGAACCAGTCCATCTTGTGTGGGACCGGCTTCCAGCCGGTCTACTCCGCTCGCCTTACTGAGTCTTTCCGCTTAAACTGGAGCTTGCTTCTTGCCTGAGGGCAGCTTGAGTTTTTTGCGTGGCGTATTACCGAGTCCATTTTGGACACGCGCTCCCGGCGGCGGCCAAGGCATCCCTGGACAGTGACTTGCGCGTCAACCGCCGCGCCCAACAATACCCGAATGGGTATAAGGACTCGTCGGAAACCTCAGGAATGCGACCAGTTCATCGTTACAAAAACGGCGAATGCCGGGAGGTCAGATCGATGAGTGTGCCTGCAGATATTCGGCGGATCGGCATCATGACCGGCGGCGGCGACTGCCCGGGCCTTAATGCGGTCATTCGGGCGGTGGCCAAAACCGCCATGAGCCTCGGCCTTGAGGTCTGGGGCATCGAGGACGGCTTCCTCGGCCCGATCGAGAACCGCGTTCGCCAGCTTGGCCGCGATGATGTCTCCAACATCCTGACCCGCGGCGGCACCATCCTGGGCACCAGCAACAAGGCCGACCCGTCACGCTTCGCGGTCGGCCACGATGCCGACGGCAAACCCATCTTCGATGACGTCACCCCTAAGGTGCTGGACCACATTGCATCGCGGCAGCTCGACGTGATCTTCTGCATCGGCGGAGACGGCACCATGACCGGGGCTGCCAAGCTCAATCCTCACGGCGTGCGCATCATCGGCGTGCCCAAGACCATCGACAACGACCTCATGCACACCGATGTGACGTTCGGCTTCCAGACCGCCGTTAATACCGCCACCGAAGCCCTCGACAAGATCCACACGACCGCCTCCAGCCATCATCGCGTGATGCTCGTCGAGACCATGGGGCGTAATGCCGGATGGCTGGCACTGGAAAGCGGCGTAGCCAGCGGGGCCGACGTGATCCTGCTCCCGGAGATCCCCTACAACCTGGAGGCCGTCTGCGAAGCATGTCGGCAACGTGGTCGGCACGGCAAGGCCTTCACAATTATTACCGTCTCCGAGGGGGCCAAGCCGCAAGGCGGCGAGCAGGTGGTCAACGCGGTAATTCCGGACAGCCCCGACCCCATACGGC
>JBJKSL010000577.1:0-2523 GCA_046704145.1 Phycisphaerae bacterium | reverse complement strand
TGACGGTACTCTGCTCGACACCTTGCCCGACATCGCCGCCGCCGTGAACCACGGCCGCCGCGCGATGGGCTTGTCCGATCGCCCGCTGTCCGACGTGCGACAGTGGATCGGCGAGGGCTTGCCCATTCTATGCCAGCGGGCGGTGACCGACGCTCCGCAGGTGCCGCTGGACCGCATGCTTGCCGTGGTCGGCGATTATTATGCCGCCCATCGCACCGATGAGGCCAAGCTGTACCCCGGCATATCCGAGCTTCTCGACGAGTTGACTGCGCGCGGTATCAAGTTGGCCATGCTCTCCAACAAGCCGCACGAGCACACTGCCCCCATTGCGGAAGCATTCTTTGCCCGTTGGCCTTGGGTGGCGGTCGAAGGTTACCGGCAGGAGGACCGCCGCAAGCCCGACCCCCGAACCGCCCTGGACATCGTCGCTGCCATGAAATTGACCCCAGCAGAAGTGGCGTTGGTGGGCGATTCAGACACCGACATGCGTACCGCGGTCAACGCCGGGATTACGCCCATAGGTGTGCTTTGGGGCTACCGCGACCGCGAGGTCATCGTCGATGCCGGCGCCCAGCACGTGGTCGAACATCCGGCCGAGATCCTGCCGTTGCTCTGACCCCTTCTCCAATCTCAAATCTGGAATCTCAAACCTGGAATCTGAGATCTGAGATCCGCGATCTGATATCTGAAATTCGAAATCCGAGATCCAAGATCCAAGATCCGAGATTCGAAGCCCGAGATCTGAGACGTTGAGAAGTACTGAGGCCCTTCCATGCGCAGGACCGGCATCATGTGTGGGACCGGCATCTTGCCGGTCCGATTGACCGGCTGGAAGCCGGTCCCACATGAGGAGCACAAGGACGCGGATGCCCCCTAGACCTTCCGGTATTCGGTTCGAGCCGCCACCGTGCCGTCGGGCAGCGGCTCCAGCGTGTAATCACCGAAAAGGTTGGGGGCGGCCTTCTGTAGAGTGCGCAGCACCTCGGCAGCTACCTTGCGGATCTCGACCTCTGCATGCTCGTTGCAGCGCAGCTCGATGAAGTGCCGCAGCGCCCGTGCGTTGGCGGTCACGAAGATTTTCGTCTCCGTCGCGTTGGGCAGGATCGAACGTGCCGCCTGCCGAGCCATCTTGCGCCGCAGAGTCTTGTCCGCTACCGTCTCGAACTTGCCCATCAACGCCTCGACCAGATCGCAGTAGGCCTGATGGCAGGTCTCGACCGTGCGCAGCCATGTCTCGTGCAGTTTCGGGTCCTCCGCGATGCAGTCGGGCTCGACGTAGTCGGTGCTGGATTCGTCCACGTAACGCTGCGACAACTGCGAGTAACCGAAGCCCGCCCGGTGCCGCACCAGTTCATGCGTGAAGCTGCGCGAGACCCCGGTGATGACCATGTTGAACACTGCGTGTTCCAGCACGCTGCCGTGCCCGACCCCGAGGATGTGCTTGAGGTACGCGCTGTTGCCGCCCGGCCGCGGCTTGGCGAAGCTCATATAGCAGACGCGGCCGGCGATCTCCGAGAGCTTCTCGCCCGCCACCTGTGTGTCGGTCGTCCACTGGGTAACGTCGTGGTCGGCCAGAAACTGATCGAGCTCTGCCGTGTCGATGGTCTGCTGGCCGATCAGGTACACCTTGGGATTACGTACGATGTTCAAGTCAATTCCTCTTCAGTGAGTTGACGCGTATCTCTAGCGATGCAACTTATAGTCGGACGAGGTGGATTTTGCCAGCCGCTTGCGGTTTCCCACCCCGCGGACGATCGAGTGTTCGCATCAGCCGCGTGCCGCTTCGCATTCTTTACCACCACTCGCGCCGCTTGCGGCTTCCCAACCGGATGGTATCCTGTCTCCCGTGGCAATCAAGGCGGACCAATTCAAGGGCAAGGTCACTGTCGCCGACGGGGCGTGGGGCACTGAGCTGGACAAGCTCGGCTGTCCGGCCGGCTACTGCCGTGAGGAGTGGAACCTCTCCAGGCCCGAACTCGTCGCCAAGGTGCCGGCAGCTTACGTGGCGGCCGGGGCTCGCATCGTGCTGACCAACACCTTCGGCGCCAATCGCGTCACGCTGGCCCGGCACGACCAGCACTCCCGCGTCCGGCAGATCAACCAGGCCGGCGCGACCATCAGTAAGCAGGCCGCGGGCAGCAAGGCCCTCGTCTTCGGCAGCATCGGGCCCACCGGCAAAATGGTGCTCATGGGCGAGATCAAGGCCGAAGAGCTCTTCGACGCCTACAAGGAACAGGCCGAGTCCCTGGCCGAGGGCGGCGTGGACGGCATCGTCATCGAAACCATGACCGAACTGGCCGAGATTGAGCCGGCCGTGCGGGCCGCCAAGACCACCGGCCTGCTGGTGGCCGCCTGCATGACCTTTGACTCTGGTCGGGAGAAAACTGATACCGTCATGGGGGTTTCCGCGGAGAAGGCCGCCAAACGGCTCACGGAAATGGGGGCCGACATCGTCGGCTGCAACTGCGGCATCGGCATTGAAAACTACATCAAGGTGACCGCTAAAATGCGGGCAGTGGTGGA
>JBJKSL010000576.1:0-3620 GCA_046704145.1 Phycisphaerae bacterium | reverse complement strand
GTTCCATGGCCATCAATTTCACCCTTGGCGTTTGTGCCAGTCCTGGAACTCGTCCATCTGCCACTCTGGCAGGTTGTCAACGACTGGATACATCGGCAAAGACGTACAAACTTCTGAGAAATATAGGGTTAAGAAAAACAAAAGGCAAGGCTTTCCGGCTGGCACCGCCCTTGCCTCTACCTCAGCGTAGCGGATGTGCCCGCACGTCGGCAAGTTTTGGATTTTTGCAGCCGCAATTACCGGGCTGAGTTACGCAACTGACGAAGGAGTCATCGGTTATGTCGAAGATCATCGGAATCGACTTGGGGACGACAAACTCCGTCGTGGCCGTCATGGAGGGCGATCAGCCCAAGGTCCTGACCAACGCTCAAGGCTCACGACTGACGCCGTCCGTCGTCGGCTTCACCGAGAAGGGCGAGATCCTCGTTGGGCAGATCGCCAAGCACCAACAGGTCACCAACCCGCAGAATACCGTCTTCTCGATCAAACGGTTCATGGGCCGCCGCCACAACGAGGTGGCCAGCGACGAAAAGATCGTACCCTACAAGGTCGTCGGCGGGCCTGCCGATCTGGTCAAGGTCGAGGTCCGCGGCAAGCAGTACACCCCGCCGGAGGTCTCGGCCATGGTCCTGCGCGACCTCAAGAAGACCGCCGAGGACTACCTGGGCGAGCCGGTCAGCCGCGCTGTCATCACCGTGCCCGCCTACTTCAACGACTCCCAGCGCCAGGCCACCAAGGACGCCGGTGAGATCGCCGGCCTCAAGGTCGAACGCATCATCAACGAGCCCACCGCCGCCGCACTCGCCTACGGTCTCGAACGCAAAAAGAACGAGAAGGTCGCAGTGTTCGATCTCGGCGGCGGTACGTTCGATATCTCCTGCCTCGACATCGGCGACAACGTCTTCGAGGTGCTCAGCACCAACGGCGACACCCACCTGGGCGGCGACGACTACGACGAGGAACTCATCAAGTTCGTCGCTGAAGAGTTCCGCAAGAAGGAAGGCATCGACCTCCGCAAGGACCCCATGGCCCTGCAGCGGCTCAAGGAAGCCTGCGAGAAGGCCAAGTGCGAACTCTCCACCACGCAGGAGACCACTATCAACCTGCCGTTCATCACCGCCGATCAGTCCGGGCCCAAGCACCTGATGCAGACCCTGACCCGCTCGAAGTTCGAGCAGCTCACCGAAGCCCTCACCGAGCGTTGCCGCGGACCGGTGCTCAAGGCTCTGCAGGACGCCAAGCTCCAGCCGCACGAGATCGACGAGGTCGTGCTGGTTGGCGGCTCAACGCGTATGCCCGCCGTGCAGAAGCTGGTCAAGGAAATCTTCGGCAAGGACCCCAACAAGAGCATCAACCCCGACGAGGTCGTCGCCGTCGGTGCCGCCATCCAGGGTGCGGTGCTCACCGGCGAGAAGCAGGACATCGTGCTGCTCGACGTGACCCCGCTGAGCCTGGGCGTCGAGACCCTGGGCGGCGTGATGACCAAGCTCATCGAGCGCAACACGACCATCCCTACCAGCAAGAAGGAGGTCTTCTCCACCGCGGCCGACAACCAGACCGAGGTAACCATTCACGTGCTGCAGGGCGAACGCGAGATGGCCGCCGACAACCGCTCGCTCGGCCGCTTCAACCTGACCGATCTGCCGCCGGCCCCGCGAGGCCTGCCGCAGATCGAGGTGACGTTCGATATCGACGCCAACGGCATCATAAACGTCAGTGCCAAAGACTTGGCCACGAGCAAGGCCCAGTCCATCCGCATCACCGGCTCTTCCGGCATGAACAAGGAAGAGATCGAGCGCATGAAGCGTGACGCCGAAGCCCACGCCAGCGAGGACAAGGCCCGCCGCGAACTGGTCGACCTGCGCAACCGCGCCGACGGCCTGATCTATCAGACCGAAAAGACCATGAAGGAGCACGGCGAGAAGATCCCCGCTGACGAACGCGGCAAGATCGAGAGTGCCATCAATCAGCTCAAGGACGCCGTCAAGACCGATGACAAGGATGCCATCGAACGCAGCCTGGAAGGCCTGGCCACCGCGTCGCAAACCATCGGCCGCATCATGTACGAGGAAGCCGCCAAACAATCCGGCGGCCCAGGTGCTGCCGGTGCCGCAGCAGGTGCCGCCCCCGGCGCCGACCGCGGTGCCGCAGGAGCAACAGCCGGCACCGCCCCAGGCGGCGAAGCCGGAAAAGAAGAAGACGTGATCGACGCGGAGTTTGAAGAGAAGAAGTGATTAAGTTTTTTAGGAAGGCGGGCATCTTGCCCGCCTTCTTGTCTTGTGTGGGACCGGCATCTTGCCGGTCTGTCTTTAGGATTGACGGCAGCTTCGCCGCGGAGGCGCGTTGATGAAGACATTCGATTGCGTCGACATGAAACGCCGCGGCGCCCGCCGGGTCGAAGAAGCAACGGCCGGGATGAGCCTAGCCGAAAAGGCCGAGTATTGGCGCGAACGCGATGCAGACTTGAGAAGGTAACAGGAAACTATCCGGCGCGCCGAAGCTGGAAAAGAAGAAGACGTCATCGACGCGGAGTTCGAAGAAAAGAAGTGACGCAACCTGTCACATAGCGAGCCGCGGGGCTTGACCCCGCGCATACCAGCCCGCACGAACGGCCGTCCCAACAGCGGGCGGCCGTTTCCATTGGCTCTGCACCGAATCCATGTGGCCGTTTCCATTGTGTCTACACGAATCCATGCGGCCGTTCCCATTCACAGCCCCGAAGGGGCGAAGGTATGTAGCCCCGGGCGTAAGCCCGGGGTAGGCGCATCCTCTGACTGTCAAAGCCCCTCAAGGGGCGACAGATGACTGCTACACGACCCGCAAGGAATAACACGTTGCATAAGGTGGGCCGACATTGTTACACTGGGTACAATTACACGCTGGCTGGAGGCTCTTCGATGAACGCCGAGCAGATCGAAAAGCATTGGAAGGCTTCGCCGTTCCGACCGTTCCGCGTCTACGTGGCTGACGGTCGAAACTTCAACGTGCCGCACCGCGATTTCATGTGGCGTCATCCCGCCGGCCGCAGCATATTCATAGCCGCCGGCGAAGACGCCTACGAAGTCATCGACATGCTTATGATTACGACCCTCTCTATCGGCAACGGAAGTAGTTCTGGCGCGAAGAACGAGGACCAGCAAACCTGACCCCTTGGGAGGGCGTGGCATGAGTGCTTCCCAACTTAACTCCGGCCAGCAGGTCAAAGACGTTCGTTGCGACGATGACACCTTGATCGTCGACCTCGTTGACGGCCGCACGATCAGCGTGCCGCTTGCATGGTATCCACGTCTGCGCCACGCGACACCCGCGCAGCGTGTCGACTAGCAACCAGCCGGCGGCGGGAGCATGCATGCTCCCGTCCGCCTCGTGGGGTTGCAACTTGATTGCTTGCATTATGCTCCGTGGTTAGTATGGATCTGAGTGTTTGCGCCGCGGGGCCCAGTGCCGCTGGATAGAGTGGCCTTGGCTCTTAGTGTGCCTTTACCAGGGAGCCGTTTCTGACTGCTAAACCTCGGATGGAGTTAACAGATGCATAGCTCAAGGTTTAGAACTCTCATAGGAATGGTTGGGACCCTCGCTTCGGTCTTTGCGCTTGTTATCCAAATTCGCTCAAGTCCTGC
>JBJKSL010000575.1:0-4386 GCA_046704145.1 Phycisphaerae bacterium | reverse complement strand
GCAAGTACATGTTTGGCGTTCTACTGCTGTTTGGCATCGGCCGTTCTTGGCCCCGAAGGGGCCGCTGAGAATAGCCAGGGGTGGAGCGAAGGACGAAGCCCGGAGTGGAACCCCTGGATGCGTCTCGCGTTGGTTTTTCCTTCCGGCAGGGGCGGCGAACGCCGCCCCTGCCGGAAGGAAAAGAGATTTGTTGCGGTGCGACCACCACGGGTTTCGCGTCGCCAGGGGCAAGCCCTGGCGAACTGCTACACCCGTGGCTATTTTCGCGTGGCCCCTTCGGGGCCAAAAGAGTATCCGACGCTAAACACATTCAAGTTGCTGCAATCCCGGACGAGATGAGCACCGTCGCTATCTGGCCGTGCGCAGGATCACCGAGGCCGGGCCGAAGGGGGCCGGGACCAGGTCGAGGTGATTGCTGTCGAGCGGCAGGGGCGATCCGCTCGGCTGGCCGCGCAGATCGCAGCGCTGGGCCTGTGCGAATCGCAATGCCGACGGCAGCTCGACGCGGCAGCGACCGCCTTGGCCGGACTGGTCCCAGATCCGCAATAGCGTGCCGGCTCCGTCGGGATTCGGGCCGAAGGCGGTGATCAGTACGCCGGGTCGAGAGAGCGCGAGTCCGGCCACAGTGGGCGGCAGCGAGCCAGGGGAACCGTCGGCGGTGGCGGCGAGTAGCGGTGCACGTGTGTCCCAACTGGGTACGATCAGTTCACCGGCCGTGTCGCCGTGCCGGACCGGCCACAGACGAACGTGCGTAGACCAGGTGCCGCTGCTCCACTGGGCGAAATTCGTGGACCAGACATTGTTGAAGAGGTTCAGCAGCACAGTGGGCTCGGGTGTCTTGAAGTTCCGATCATAGTGCCATAAACCGGGCTCGCCGAGACTTATCAGTGGCGCATCGGCCGAGCACAGGCCCACCCCGCTCCCGTCCTGGCCGGTGATGCTAATGCCGCCGTCGAGGCAGAACACTCGCGAGTTGCTGCCGGGCTGCAGATCCTTGGCTGGGTCGACCACTGCACCGAGCCTTGCAAGTCGGAACTGCGGCTGTTCGACGGCCAGAGGCAGACGCAACCAGCCGGCCTCGGGCCAGGGCGTGGGCTTCTTGTCCAAGATCGTCCACTCGAGATCGACGTCTGGCGAATCGCGGTAGACGGTGATGGTCAGCTTGGTGGCGTGGGGGACATGCTCGCTCGGCGATGCGGTGAGGATCGCCTGGGCGCATACCGGTCCGCAGTGCATCTGTAGCTTGAGGCCCGTTGCCGAGCTGATGGAATGCGGAGCCTGCGAGGCTGGCGACAGACCCGGCTTGCCGAAATCGCCGTCGATCCAGTCGGCCTTGCCGATGGTGTACTCGGACAGGAATCGCCGGGCGTCGTCAGCGTCGAAGCGCTCGTAGAGATACTGTCCGAGCGGTCCCTGGCGAGCGTCGATAAGTTGACGCTGAGTCTGCTTGTCGAGCCATTCGACGATGCCGCCCCGAGCTGCATCGATCTTCAGACGCAGATGTGCGTTTTCGATCGTACCGGCGGCTGCGTCGATTTTGACCCCGTCTTCCCCCGCATCCCGCACCCCGCGTTCCGCATCCCGTTCCACAACATACGTCTTGTATCCCATGGACGGCACCCCGCGTGCAACGAATCGAATTGCCCCGTCGATTTGCTGGCACAATACGCGATCATTGCTGCTGGCATCCCGCACATCTACCGGCGAGTCGGTTGGCAGCTTTATAGTTACGACATCGTCGCGCATCCACGGCAGGGGGTTGTAAACCACAACGCGTTGACCATCCACGGCGACGGAGGCGCCGAGCTTCTGCAGATGCTCGGCCAGTGCGGGCTCGACCAACTGGGCTGTACGCCGTATGTAGTTGCCGTGCTCGGCCCAGGATTCCTCCATCTTCGTGAACGTGCCCTTTGTGTAGGCATCTCGCCACGCCTTGCCGTAGAGTCGCGGAAACCGCTTGGCGTCCATGCCCCAGGTGTGCTCGCCGTAGAGCAGGCTTTGCTCGTAGGCCTCGGCCACGGTCGCCTTCAGATCGGGAACAGCGACGTGCCAAGCCTTAAGAAGCGTATTGAGTGCTTCGAGCTGACCGATCTGCGGCCGCACACGTCGAGCCAAGCCGGTCTCGAGGGGCATGGACATGATGCCGTGGATCCAGGTGTCCGGCATGTCGGCGGCCACCTCGGGCAGTGCGGGATTCTCGCGCCGGATGGCGTCGGCGAAGTCCGACATGCGGCCCATGTGCAGCTTTACGCCGGGCAGTTCCTTGGCCGCGTGCTTGAGGAGTTTTGCGAGCTCTTGCGGCGTAGGCGGGCCGTGATTGTCGCCGGTGTGCATCAGGGCCAGCCAGGTCTGGTAGGGCCAATCCTTCGGTGGGGTGAGGCCGGTGCCGTAACCTCGGACCAGCATGGTGAGCACCTTGGAGCCGTCGGGGCCTTTCCAGTTGAACAGGATGGGGGCATCGGGCGGGGTGGATGCCCCGTTGGTGCCGATGTGCATGAACTCGACACCAGCGTTGGCCAGGATGGTGGGCAACGCCCAGCAGTGCTCGGGCACGTCGGTCATCTTGGCGTCGCGTGGCAAGGGCAAGTTCAGCGAGCGTGAGAGCCTCGACGAGAAGCCCAGGCCGCGAGTGATGTCCTCAAGCTCGATGGATTCGGTGTGCATGGTCACCGGCAGGGCGTGCCAGACAAATCGGCCGCTCTTCATGGCATCCAGTACGCGCTCGCGGCGGGCGGGCTCCTGGCCGGGATAGAGAATCTGTGCCAGAGGCCAGCCGGGCAAGGTCCACACAAACTGCCGATCCGCGGGCATGTCGGAAGTCGCGTCGCAGGTGGCCAGCGCGCGGTCGATCATGGTCGTGCGATACTTCTGCAGCACGTTGGCGGGCAGATCGGTGTAGCCGATGTCGAAGTGCGTCTTGAAGACGACGATGACTTGTTTGAGGTTGGGCCACTGCGATTTCTCCGCGGCCAAAAGCGGCTGTGTGAAGAACACGACCACGGCCATCGCCGCCAGTATCCAACGCATTCGACTCAACTTCATAGCCCACCTGCAAAGCGCCCACAAACTACCAACTACAAACTACCAACCACCAACTACAACTCTACCTCTTGTCCCGCACGTACTCGTTGTACGCGCCGATCGCTGCGGCCGGGGCCAGGTCTTTGAGGATCACGAGCCTTGCGCGTGCTGTGGCGGTCTGTCCCGCCTTGATATCGCGACCGAACAGTGAAAGATACGTGGCGTGATGATTAGACACGTAATCCGCCGACAGGTTGGTGTTGTACGAACAGACGATCCCGAAGCAGTCCGACGGCGGCGACATAATCGCCATGCTCGCGCTGTTCTTGGCATCCTGTGACACGATCAGCGGCCCGGCCAGATACCGCGACATCGACCAATGCCCCGGGCGAGGGTTGTTCTCCCAGCGGCCGTCGTAAATCATCTGGGCCGCTTTGAAATCGCGAGGAAACACCGGGTACGTGCCTTCCGTCAACGCAGACGCGTCAACCGCCAACATTTGAGGTGGGCCGGCCGCCGTGTGCCGTCCTCGGGCGAGGTAGACGGAGTTCGTGGTATTCGCATTGAAGTGCGATTCCACGAAGACCTCGGCGGCGAAGTTGTCGTGGGCGGGCTTGAGAGCAACCTCCAGATCGAGCACGTTCGCCGCAGTCCATCGAAACGTAGCTCCAATTTCAGCGGGGTGTTCCTCTGTCGCCGCCCAACGAATCCGAACGGCGCCATCGGGCAGGAGTTCGGCTTCCTTGGGCCATTGCCAGATGACCATTCCCAACTGCTTGCCGCTGCCGAGCAGACGATACAAGCTGAAAATGCCAAACTTCTGGTTTCCCTTTGATAGTTCCGTGCCGCTGGAGTTGTCCACCAACGATACGATGCCTTCGCCCTTGTCCGCTGATGCCAGCAGCTTGCCGCTGAACTTGCCGGTGTTGAAGGTGTACTCGCCGGGCTTGTCGGACTTGAACGAAAGTGCGTGCGACTGAGCCGTGGCTGAAGCGGCTGTCACACACAGAATGAGCAACGATCTGATCAGCATGCCGGGCTCTCCTGTGCGATTCACGAATGAGACTGGTCAGCATCATACGGGCAGTGGCGGAATGAGGCCATTAGCGGGCCATCAGCCTTTGCACCTTCCCACTTTCTCACCTCCGCGCGTTCCCACCTTCCCACTTTCTCACTTCCCCACCTTCCCACTTTCCCACTCTGCCTCCCGGCTCACCGCGCGCGTTCTCCCTGGGGCGTAAGAGAACCACGACAACGCGATGGCGATGCGTCGTTCCGCTCTCTTCGGAAACTCTGTAGCCAAACCGCTGCAGCAGTTTGACAGCTCAGCCCAGCCTCGTACTGTAAGCGGCAGCGTACATCGCC
>JBJKSL010000574.1:0-3560 GCA_046704145.1 Phycisphaerae bacterium | reverse complement strand
GTGAACAGGTTGCCGCCAGGCGGATCGGCGGACTCGCGGCTGACCAATCGCAGTATCGACTCCTGCAGCGGGTCCACGTCCTGGAACTCATCCACCAGCACGTAACGGTACTGCTTCTGAAGCTGCTGCGCGATGGCCGACGGCCGCCTCGCATCCCCATTCTCCGCCAGAAGCCGCAAGGCCCCGCGCTGCAGATCGTTGAAATCCATCGCGGCCTGGACCGACTTGGCCTCGTTGTATCTGCTGTCCAACTCACGCACGATCTGCACGATGCTCGCCACAAACGGAGCCGTCCTGGCCAACCCGTCGCGATATTCCTCCGCGGTGAACCGGCACAGTCGCGTCTGCAAACGATCGCAGAACAGCTTCTTCAGGCTCTCGTACTGCTTCTTGGCTGCGTCGAACGCCTCCTTGTCCCCATCGGAAAGACCCCGCGGCCGACTCTTGAGCTTCTCAAACTCAAAGCTGCACACCGCCGCCGCAACCGCCTCCCACTGCTGCGGCTTGCCAGCCAACTGCTCCCGCCAGGCGTGCAACCGCGTAACCAGTGCATCGGCATCATCCGCCCGCATGGACGCCACTGGCCAGCTCTGGCGAATTGACCGTGACACATACTCGCCATACGCAATCTGCCGGCTCAACTCCGCCCGGATGCGATCGGCCTGTAACGCGTCCACACGCGAGGCAATACTGTCAGGATCGGCAGGATCCAACTGGGCAACCGCACGGTCCAGCCAAGCCTGCGGATCGGGCAGACTGTTGATGAACGCGTGTATCTGCAGGCATATCTCGCCGATCTGCCCGTCATCGCCCGCGCCGTACTCATCCACCAACCGCTGAAACGCCAGGCCGGACTCATCTTCGCGGCCGTACATCTCGCGGAAGAGCGTTTCGAGCGTCTCACGCCGGAGCAACTCCCCCTCTTCGCCGCTGAGCACCGTCGCCTGCGGATCGACGCCGGCCTGCGGAAACCACTTCTGCACCAGCGTTTTGCAGAACGCGTGAATCGTGGAGATGCTCGCACTGTCGAGCATATAAAGCTGCTCGCGAAGGTAACCGTCGTGTGGCCGCTCGGCGATACGCTGTCGCACAGCCTTGCCGATGCGATCGCGCATCTCGCCAGCCGCCGCATCCGTGAACGTCACCACCAGCAACTCGCCCACGCTGCAGCGCTCTTCTCGCGGCAGATCGCACACCATGTACGCGCAGCGCTCCGCCAGCACGGTGGTCTTGCCCGACCCTGCCGCCGCCGACACCAGCACGCTACGATCGATCGTACAAATCGCCCGCCGCTGTGCGTCCGTCAAATGTGCAAACCTATCGATCATTGGTCGCCGCCGCCCTCTTCTACCTCAGCGAAAAATCACGTACCGCAGCCGCAGATCCTCCTTGGCCATGCGATCCTCTGCCTTCGATTCAAATCCCACGATCAACAACTTTGCGTATCGCCCCTCGTTGGTGCGTACGGCCACGACAGCCCCCGTATCAATCTCCGCCCCAACGTCCGAAGCCGACACCGGCTCGGCTGTGTACTTCAAGTCTTGCAGGTCTTCTCGCGTCAGTTGATCGAAGTCGCGCCCACGCACGACGGCGACCGCCGCACCGTTCCGCGGCATGAGATACCGCTCGCGACTATTCAAGTGCCGCCACCACAGGTCCGCAGTAGGTCGATCCGCGTCACCGCCACCGTCGAGATCCCAGTAGGTGAAGCCTACGAAAACCTTCTCACGCGAGGCTGAGGGATCGCAAGTAACACGCTTCCCGCTTACCGACTGCGTTTCCTTTTCCATCGCCGACGAGCGGTTCGCGTCCGAGCATCCACCAAGCAGCCCCGCGATAACCAACAACGCACAGCAGACGTGTCGCAAGTCGATCATGACGTCCCCTTCTGCGTTTCGCCCAAAAGCCCACCCGTGCGGGACCGGTTTCCAGCCGGTCTGATTTCAGGATTGTGGGATGGGCTCCGAGTTCTCAAGGGTTTCGAGCACCTGGCCACGACTCATCCCGTCCAGCTTTCGCGGCGGCTGCGTCTCGATCTCGTAGCGACACACCGCCCGGTACAGGCAGAACCCGCACGGCATGCCGCGATTCAGCCGATACGGACGCACGCCGATCTCGCCGTCGATGATGCTGTCCGCCAACTCGCCCATGCGCCGCTCGACATGCTGCACGAGGCTGCTCATCTGCGATGGCTCAGCCACGTCGCTATTCGTATAAGGCCGGCCGTCTTTCTTCAGTCTCGCGGCCACAAACTGCGATGGCGGCCCGTTAGGCGCAACCGAATCATCGATGGCCGACAGTGCTCCGCTTTCCAGCACTCCGCGACACTTATATGACTCTCGTTTCTCCTCGCTGGGATGCCCGACCGACTGATAAGGCTCCAGCAACGGCAGATACAACGCCGCCACCGGCCGAATCTCCCGGCCCGCCAACGACCGTCCTACCTGCTTCAACGCCAGCAGATACCCCACCAACTGCAGGGCCAGGCCGTGGTACACCTGGCAGAGGTTCAACCGGCGGTCCTTGGCCCGCTTGTAGTCGATCACCAAGCCCAGCAGATCGTCCCCCAACTCCGCCACGTCAACGCGATCGATCTTGCCGCGGAGCAGCACCTCCCGACCCTTCGGCGTCCGCAGCCGCACGACCGACTCCGGCTCGCGCGTGTAGCCGAACGCATACTCCGCCGCTCGCGGCCGAAACCGTCCCCGCCGTGCAAAATCGCGCTGCCAGCGCGTCACCCGAGTGAGCTGACCTCGACTGCGATCCAGCAGAAACTCGCTTCGCGCATCCTCCAGCATCAGATCCGCCGCAATTCGCGGCAGCATGTCGTTGGAGATGCGATCCACGCGTTCGGCGATCTCGTCATCCTCCAACTCCGCCAGCCGCTGCGAATCGTCGGCCAACTCGGCCACGAACTTCTCCAGCACCAGGTGGCACACCTTGCCCAGGTCAACTTGGTTAGTCTCAGCCTCCGCCCGCTGCTCCAGCCGGAACAGATACTCCGCACAGTGCTTGAACGGACACGCCGCGAACGACTCCAGCCGACTCACGCTGGCCGTAAACGGCGAGTCGATCGTCCCGCCGATCGAGCCCGGCTCCAGGCTCGCCACGTTCGTATAGCCCAGCCCGCCCAGACTGCGCCGCAAGGTGTACTGCCACTCCGCCTGTTCTCGAGCAGCCTCATACAACGCGTTCCAGCGTGCTCGCGCCTCTGCATCACCATCCTGCAGCAACTGCGGCCGATAGCGAAACTCACGAGCCAACCGCGCACCTAACTGTCGTAGATGAGACACCCAATCCGTCGAGCGGCTCGCCTCCGCATCCGGCACCTGCTCGACCTCCAGGCCCGGCAGCGCATCCTTCATATCCTGTACGAAGGCCGACGCCTGCAGCGGTTTGCCGTCCGCCTCCTGCCGCGGATAGCTGATCCACAATCGCTCGCTCGCCCGAGTCAGCGCGATGTACGCCAGCATGCGCTCGTCCGTAAGCTTCTGCCCACGCGACGGCCCGATCTCCGCCCCCGCCCGCAGCATGGCCTCGCGCTCGGCGTCGCCCAGCAG
>JBJKSL010000573.1:0-6236 GCA_046704145.1 Phycisphaerae bacterium | reverse complement strand
CCCACTCCGTGCACATCGATGCTAAAGGGATTGCTCGCCGCCATGGACCAGCCCGCACGAATCGCGATGCTGCCTACCGGCTCGAACGGCCACGCGTGCAGGGCGATGGCTGCGTCCACCTTGGGCGATTCGAGCACGCCACGTTCACAGAGTACGCCGCCGCCACTACCGTCCTCCTCTGCCGGCTGGAAGATGAACTTGACCTTGCCGGGCAGTTGGTCCGCGATGCGGCTTAGTACCATGGCCGTCCCAAGCAGGACTGCAGCGTGTCCATCGTGTCCGCACGCGTGCATGATCCCCGGCGAGGTCGACGCGTACGCCACGCCCGTCTCTTCCTCGATGGGCAGAGCGTCAATGTCCGCGCGCAACGCAAGACAAGGCCCCGGCTTGTCCGCATTGAGCACGGCCACCACGTCGGTCTCTATCAGCGGCGGCAGAACCTGCAGTCCAGGCACGCGTTCCAGCGCGGCCCGAATCCGCCGAGCAGTCTCATGCTCTTTGAATGATAACTCCGGATGAGCGTGCAGTTCGCGCCGGAAGGAAGTCGCCTCTGAAACCACGTCCTGGATGAGCTTGGTGAGTGTGCCGTTCATGGGCGATCATTGTAACGCCACGGCCGGGGAAGAAAATGATGGGGGCTGTAAGCGTGACTCGGGTCTCGGCGTTCTCCGTGTGGGACCGGCGTCCAGCCGGTCATTCAGACCGGCAAGATGCCGGTCCCACACAAGATGGTCCCACACAGGAACAGCGACGGATAGGCTTGGGCAGCGTCCGGCAGGTCCGGCGAAACGATCGCAGGCGGCTGGGGATAGTCCCGCTTGGGCCGAAGTTGGTCGCGGGCAGTCCAGACGAAGCCGGCCATCAACAGTGTGGCGATAGCCGCCCAGCCTATGTACGACTTGGCCTCTAAACTGACGCCCGCAAACGGCAGGTCGAACAGGGCGAGCGCATCTATGGGCAGGTGCAGGGCGGTCAGCAGCATCCCCAGTGGCCCGCGCCGCTTCTGTCGAGGCTCTCGCTTGACTGGAGCGTCCGTGACGTGGCCGTCCCCGCCGGCCCGCACGCTGTCTTCGGATATGTCGGGCAGTCGATCGTCAGAAGCGCTGTCCTCGTCTAGCTCTTGCAGCCATTCGGACGGGGCCTTTTGGGCACCGTCGGAGGCAACCGGCTTTTCTTCCACTGGCGTGGCCGCGTCAGATTCGCTCGCCTCGGTCGGCTCCGCGTAGGCCTGTGCGTCATCCGATTCCGCAGTTGTGCTCTCGCTCGCCTCGGTGGTGTCACTCTCGGGTTCAGGGGTGCTCTCTGCAGTCGGCGCATCCGCCGGTTCCGCGACGCTCTGCGCTGCCGACGCCTCCGCCTGAGTTGGCTGCGTCTCATCGAGGCCGGACTGGACCTCGTTCATCAACGAGTCCGCATCAGCCAACAGGGCATCGATTTCGTCCGTGGAGGCCATTTCGGCCGTCGCCATGAGCTACCTCGCTGCAAGCCTGACAGAAGAACAGGGCAACGCTTCCCCTTGACCAGATCGGATATCAAGGCCGTCGACTTCATTGCACAAACCCCCGGCCAGTGGCGATAATGTTCGTATGTCGCTACGTTGCTTCGTTGAGGATCTCGCTTCGACCGCCTCACCTCCGCCCTCCGCCGCCGGCGTGCTGCTCGACCTGTCCGAGCAGGAAAGCCGCCACGCCGTCGGAGCCCGCCGATTATCGGTCGGTGACGAGCTCACTCTCTACGACGGCCGTGGGCATCAGGCTCAGGCCGCCATTGCAGCAGTGATGCGCCGCAGCGTGCAAGTTCGCGTAGGCGAGGTCGAATTTCGGCCGCGACCGCTGCCCACGCTCACGCTGGCCGTGGCCATGCCCAAAGGGCCGCGGCAGGACGTGCTGATCGAAAAGTGCACAGAGCTTGGCGTGGCTGCCCTTCAGCCGCTCAGCAGCGAGCGAAGCGTCGCCGGTGCGACCGAGCACAAGCTCGAAAAATGGCGCCGCGCGACCATCGAAGCAGCCAAGCAGTCCGGCCAGTGTTGGCTCCCGGAGTTGCGTCCGCTCAAACCATTGGACAAGACGCTCGCCGACAGGGCGGAAGACTCACTCACCGTCGCAGCCATGCTGCCGCGCAATGGCCCGGCGGTAACCCTTCCACAAGTGCTCGCGCAGATTCAGGCTGCCCGATCGGTGACGGCTTTTGTTGGACCGGAGGGCGGTTGGTCTGAAGCCGAGAGTGATATGTTGCTAACTGCTGGCGCCTTAGCTCTATCTCTGGGGCCGAACGTGCTGCGAATCGAGACGGCCGCGATCGCACTAGCTGCGATCGTCCATGCGACTCACGAAGTGGGGCGGGCTTCGAGCGAAAGCGGATCGGTGCGGCCGGCTCGGAACAGTTGAGTCCCCATATAAGCGATCATCGCACCGTTGTCCGTGCAGTAGCGCATGGGCGTCAGGTGCAGCGTGATGCCCTGTTCCTGGCAGGCTTCGGTCAGACCTGCGCGCAACGACTTGTTCGCCGCCACGCCGCCGCCGACCACCACGGTGCGCCCGCCGGTCTGTCGCACCGCGTGCATGGTCTTGGCCACGAGCACATCGGTGGCCGCCGCCTGGAAGCTCGCTGCGATATCCGCGATCTGCTGGGCCGACAGGCGTTCGAGTCCGCCGCTGGTCTTGCCCGGCCCGTGCACCGTGTACAGCACGGCGGTCTTCAACCCGCTGAAGGAAAAGTCGAGAGAATCCTTCGCCAGCATGGTCCGCGGAAAGCTGTATGCCCGGCTGTTGCCTGGTGCCGCCGTTCGTTCGAGAATCGGCCCACCGGGGAAGCCGAGGTTCAGGATGCTTGCCACCTTGTCGAACGCCTCGCCCGCCGCATCGTCAATCGTCGAGCCCAGCAATTCGATGTTCAGCGGATCGCGCACCAGGAACAACGACGTGTGCCCACCGCTGACCACCAAGGCCACCGCAGGCCAGGGCGGCTGATCCTCGGGCAGTTCGATGGCTGCGCTACACGCGTGTGCGTGTATGTGATTGACGCCGATCAACGGCTTATCCCACGCCAACGCCAGCGTCTTGGCCGAGGTGATCCCGATCAGCAGACAGCCGGCCAGCCCCGGCCGATTCGACACCGCGATAGCGTCGATATCCGCCCGCCCGACGCCAGCCTGGGCGAGGGCCTCAGCCATGCAGGCGTCGAGGTTCTCAATGTGGGCGCGGCTGGCCAACTCCGGCACCACGCCGCCGTACTTGGCGTGCACATCGAACTGGGTCGCAACTACATTCGACCGCACGCGATGCCCAGCGGTGACCACAGCGACTGCTGTCTCGTCACAGGAGGTTTCGATAGCCAGAATGGTCGGCTCGGTTATGCTCATGATCAATATTCTACCGTTCCTCTATGCGGTACACCCCGCCGGGCACCAATTTCACCGCCATCGGCTCGCAGAGCGGAGTTCGGCCGTCCTCTGCCAGCAGTCGCAAGCGCCCGGTACGTTCGCCGGGGCCCAGCCGCAATATCGCACGATCCGGGCCGAGAGCCGCAGTAGCAGAAACCGTCTGGCCCGCGTCATCCTCGAAGACAACCTTCTTTTGCAGCCACCGCGCGAAAATTCGATTGCGATCGAGCGACGGCGCCGCCCCCGCACCATACAAGAAGCCCAGCACGCGATTCTGTCGCGTCACCCAACCTATGGCCACTATGTATCGCTCGGCCGGTCCGAGACTCACGGCCAATTCCTGCGGCGCATCAAACTGCATGCCGTTCGACGACAGGGCATACCATAGCCGATCCCGATTACCGTGCAGGCCCATCAGATAGCATGGCGCCCCGTCGCGTGTGGAGAGCTTGCGAACGTCGTTGACCATCAGCCTGGCGTCCAGGCATGGCCCATCGTAGTTGAAGTGCTTGCCGTCCGTGGAGGACGCCCGGTATACCTTGCCGAAGTTGCGAAAGTCGCCGAAGTACAGCCGGTACTGTCCGTCCTCTGCCAGCAGCACGTTGACGCCGTTCATGTCCGCGCCCGCAAACTGCGGGTAGCCGGTGATACTTGCCAGTGCGTCGTGAGAAGCTTTGATCGCAGAAGCACGCCCGCGGTCCGCATCCTTGCCGTCGAAGCTGCCGGTGAACACCACTGGTTTGTTCAGTCGGTCGCCGTCGCCCACCGGGTATGCCGTGCAGACCATACGAATGCCGCCCGCCGGATCGCGTATGGCGTTGACATTGCATACGTGGACGAATTCGCCATGCTCGATGGCGACGGCCCAGTCGCGAAAGGTGAGAAAATCGCCCGTGGTCAGCCGATAAATGCAGTCGTTGCCGCTCGGCCGGCCGTCCCATCCACCGTAGAACAGCGTCCAGCCGCGCGGAGTCTCCACGGCGCTTGGAGCGTATATGTTGCGGAATACGCCGTCCTGGCGGGGGGCGATCAGCGGGCTGCGGGCATCAGGCACGAGATAAAGTGTTCCCGCCCGCCACCACTGCAGGTTGAACGCCCCGGCCCCCACATTGTGGATTTCCACGGTGCCGAGTTCCGCCTGGCCGGGGATTTGCCTGATCGTCACCTCGGCCACGGCGGGAGCCGCACCGCAAAGGGCTGCCCACAGCAGAATGGTTCCAGCTCGCGCGAACGCCATGCGCACAATCTACGGCAAACGGCCGGAGATTCAAACCACCGTGCCTGAGCATTAGAATGCAGATCGCAGCGGCGCGGGCCCGAGGCTGTCCTAATCCCGACTGCCAGGGGCGAAACCGGTCGCGTGTACCTATAGTTCACCGTAGAAGCGTGATTACGCAGCATTGGTGGCATGATGTTTATCGATCCCGTTTGTGGCATGCAGGTTGATCCGGCCAAGGCCGCCGGTCAGAGCGAATACGGCGGTACGGTTTACTACTTTTGTGCCGCGTCGTGCAAGCAGAGGTTCGACGCGGACCCCGAGAGGTATGTACACCCTCAACCAGTGCAGCTTCAGGTGGAGGAGCAGCACCACACCGCCGGCGAACACCATCGCGAAGACTCGCACCATCACGAGCCCACGGTAGAAAGCATCGACCTGCCGATTGCCGGCATGAGTTGTGCTGCCTGTGCCCGCCGCATCGAACAGGTGCTCTCGCAGGCCGCCGGCATTCACCGAGCCAGCGTCAATTTCGCCACCAGCAAAGCCACCGTCGAGTACGACCCTGCCGGACTGACCATTCGACAGATCATGGACCTCATCGCCGAGGCTGGTTATACGCCGGTGGCGCCCGCCCGCGTCGGATTTGTGGTGGACGATTCGGCACGACCGTCCGGCACAAGCACGGAACTGGAAAAGCACCTGTCCAGCCAGCCCGGCGTTATCGGTGCGAGCTTCAACCTCGGCACCATGGAGGCCAGGATCGAGTACCTGCCCGAACGCACCGGCGCGCCCATTCTCAAGCGGGCCATCGAGGAACTCGGATACCACGTGCACGAAACGCCCGGACGCGGCACTGGGGCCCAGGCCGATGAAGCCCAGCGGGCCGCTCGTGAGGCCGAGCACCGCAATCTGCGGACGAAGTTCATCCTGTCGGTAGTGCTGTCTCTGCCGATACTGCTGATCTCCATGTCGCACGGCCGCATCGCGGCTCTGAACTTCGAGGGCGCGAACTGGCTTCAGCTTATCCTGGCCACGCCGGTGGTCGTCTACTGTGGATCGCAATTCTATCGCGGAGCGTGGGCGGCCCTGCGGCATCGCACCGCAGATATGAACACGCTCATCGCCCTGGGCACGGGGACAGCGTACGTTTCTTCGGTGCTGGCCACGATCTTCCCGGGCCTTTTCGCGGCACACCGGGCACAGGTCGGCACGGCGGCCCCTGTTTACTTCGAGGCGGCGGCTGTCATCATCACGCTGATTCTGCTCGGTCGCATGCTCGAATCGCGGGCCAAGAGCCACACCAGCGACGCCATCCGCAAGCTCATGAATCTGCAGGCTCGCTTCGCTCACGTGATGCGACACGGCCGAGAACTCGACCTGCCGGTCGACGAGGTGCAGGTGAACGACCTCGTGCTGGTTAGGCCGGGGGAACGCATTCCGGTCGACGGCGTGGTGGAGAGCGGTGCATCAGCCATCGACGAATCCATGTTTACCGGTGAGAGCCTGCCCGCGGAAAAGAGCACCGGCGACGAAGTCTTCGGCGGCACCATCAACAAGATGGGCAGCTTCAAGTTCCACGCCACCAAGGTTGGCCGCGATACTGCGTTGCAGCAGATCGTCCGCATGGTGCAGGAG
>JBJKSL010000572.1:0-6642 GCA_046704145.1 Phycisphaerae bacterium | reverse complement strand
TTCAAGAGTTGTCCGCCGATGGCGTGCCGCTCGTTGCGCGCGGACATGAATCGCTGGGCGGTCATGCCTTCACCGGCGGTGGGTGAACCGGCGAAGAACCAGCCCTGCAGCACAAGCAGGAGGACGGTCCATTTATCAACCGACAGGGTAGGAGGGGTCTGACAGAGGCCTTGGGGGCGGACCTCGGCGACACGGTGAAGGATATGTGTCCAGCCTCCGTGCTGAGGAATGGCCAAGGCCAGAAAGAGCGTGCTGGCGAGCACCATGATGGCGAACTGTACGACGTCGGAGTACACCACGCCCAGCAGGCCGCCAAACATGGTGTAGAGGACAGTGATGCCGCCGAATATGAGCAGTATTTGTGTGACGCTCAGCGAGCAGAGCGGTGCGATGGTGTCGGCGAAGATGCCGGTAATGTAGCTGGTGATCACGACGGCGAAGCCAAAGCAACACACGAAGGCGTAGATCTTGCGGGCGGCGACGGCAGGGCCACCGCCATATCGCAGAGAGATCAACTCCGCCGTGGTTACGATCTGCATGCGACGCCACAGCCTGGCCCAGACGATGGCCACCAGCGGCATCCAGATGATCCAACTGGCCCACCACATCCAGTTGCCGGCCAGGCCAAAGACAAGGATTATCATCACGAACGCACCGTTGCCGGATTGGTAGGTAGCCGTGTTGGCCAGGCCGATAGCCCACCAGGGCACGTCGCGGTTGCCGGTGAAGTAGCCTTCGGCGCCCTTCTTCGACGAGCGGCGCGAGAACAGGATGCCCACCAGGAATACCAGCGAGCAGGAGGCAGCCACCACTATCCAGTCGAGGTTCTTCATGCATAGTCCTCAGGCCGTGCCACGGATAATCAGTTGTGGCGGGATTACCAGTTGGCGTTCCGATCGCGGCAGTTGCTTGCCGTCCAGTCGTGCGAAAACGAGAGTCATGATGGCCTCAACCAGCATGGTTCCACACAGATCGAACGTAGTCAGTTGCGGGTCCACCAACTCGCCGAGTTCCAGGTTGTCACAGCCGACGACCGCAACGTCCTGCGGTACGCGATGCCCTCGTAGCTTCAGGGCGCGGATCAGTCGAGCGGCATACAGATCGTTGACCACCACGATGCCGTCGGCGCCGCCTTGCACGACGAGCTTATCCACGGCCTGCAGAGCGAGTTCGTCGGTGAAGGCATCGGTCCAGCGCACGCCGGGCTGCTCGTCCATGATCCAGATGAGGTTGTCGTCGGGTTTGCAGTTTGCAGCTTTGAGGGTTTCGACGTACGCGCGATGGCGATGCACGGCGTAGGAGAACGTGCGGTTGTTCAGCAGTTCGGCTACGCGTCGGCGGCCGTTGTTCAGCAGGTGCTGCACGCCCAGGCTGCCGATCTGGTAGTAGTCGGGCTCGACATACCAGGCGGCTGCGGCGGCGCGTTTGTCGAGGTATGCCGGCATCTCGTAGTAGACGACGTTGGGGCAGCCCTCGAGTTCGGGCAGGGCCACATCGGCAAAGTCCGGGTGGTTATGAAAAATGCTGATGATGCCGTCGACGCCGCGGCTGCGGAAGTCGTCCAGATACTCCTTGACCCGCTCGCCGGTACCGACGGCCTGGCCGATGACGAAGCGGATGCCGCGTTCGGCGGCCAGCAGTTCCATGGCCTGTACGTAGCGCACGTCGGCGGTAGCTTCAGTGCTTATCAGGACGCCGATGGCGTTGCTGCGTTTGCCGGCCAACTGGCGGGCGGCGAGATTTGGGCGGTAGTTCAGGCGTTGTGCGGCCTTACTCACGCGGTCGATGGTCTTTTTGGGGATGCGGTGGGCTTCGGCTCGTCCGTTGAGCACGAGCGAAACTGTAGCCCTGGACAGGCCCAGTTGCCTGGCCAGCCCGGCTACGGTTACGTGTGCGGACGATGCCTGCTTCAAGGCGGTCCCTCCGGGGCAGGATGCACGAATAAGCAAAGCGCTTGCGCGGTTTAGCGAAGGCTGAGTGTATCGCAGCCGAGGTGCCCATGTCAAGCCACGCCTGCCGCGCGGGAGCGGTTATTACACGCGTACGAAGATGCGCCAACGGTAGAAGGGGATCAGCAGTACCAGCCAGAACACGACGTAGGCCAGGGCGAAGGTCAGCGAGGCGTTGTAGGGGCCCAGGCCAGTGGTCGCGAAGTGGCTGGCGATGCCCTGGTGGAAGATCCAATCCTTCAGGCAGACTTGGCCGTGGCTCCAATAGAGCAGGATGCGGGACAGGATGGCCGCACTCACGTAGACGAGGATGGCGTTGGTGCCGAAAACCATGAACGGTGCGGACCAGCGTCGCCAGCCTTTCACGTCTACCAGCCAGTAGCACATGGCCAGTACATGCATGGCGATGCCGCCGGTCAGAAGCACGTATGAGCTTGTCCAGTTCTTCTTGTTGATGGGTACCTCTTGAGACAGGCACAGCCCGGCGAAGATCAGCAGGTTGGCTGCGAAGAACAGGCCGATGAGGCGGTCGCGATTGTCGTGTCGGCTGCGGAGCCAACTGCCGGTGAGTACGCCGAGCAGGCAGGTCGCCACGCCGCCGAGCGTGCTGATGATGCCCTCGGGGTCGGGCAGTTCGGTGAAGCAGTGTCGGCCGATGAGCTTGACGTCGAGCCATGCGTGCAGCAGGGCTTCGGGCCTTTCATGCACGGAAAAATGCGCCGGAGGAGTCACCGACCATGGATGGCGGACGATCCACCAATAGCCCAGGATCAATGCGGCAAAGGCAATGACGCGTCCGCGGACGCCGACGAGCAGGGCGATGACCGAAGTAAGGAAATAGCACACGGCAATGCGCTGCAGCACGCCAGGCACGCGCAAAGCGGGCAGACCGCGGGTGGCCGGCAGGTGCGGCGTCTGGAAGTAACCGAAATCGAAAATGAACCACAGGACTGCACCGGCCAGGAGTGCGGTGCCGGCCACTTTGCGCACGCGGGCGCCATCGAGTTGTGGCCACGCCAGGGAAGGCGCGTCCCAGAAGAAAAGATAGCTGCCTACGATGGCCAGCACGTACGGAGCCATCAGCCGCCAGTCCGGGAAGGCGAATATGCCCAAGCCTAGACAGAACAAAACAATGGTGCGGCGGACAACCTGCTCGAAGAGCCGCCAACGGCTATGAGCGGCACCTTCGGCCTCTTTGCTGGCTGTCTGTCGCCGTTTGTCGAACGAGAAGGTCATGGCGACGCCGACGATGAAGAGGAAGAACGGGAAGACGAGGTCCGTCGGCGTCCATCCGTTCCATTCAGCGTGATCGAGCGGGCGGTAGGCGTGGTTCCAGTCGCCGGCGTTGTTCACCATGATCATGCCGGCCATGGTGATGCCGCGAAATACGTCGAGCGAGAGCAGCCGGCCGGAGCCTTTGGAGGCGGCCGGGGCAGTGGTTTGCAGCAAAGGTTGTTCGGTTCCGAGGTTGGCGATGGCGGTGGGTGATTCGCTCATGGTGGCTGAATTGTAAATCAGCGCGGGCGAAGATGCGAAGCTGCAAGCGGCAGAGGCCTGGGAGGCGGACGCGATTCATACAGATCCCACATGAAACTTATGTCCGCCGCGGCGTCCCAAACACTGCTCCTAAGAGACTTACGCGCACTCCGCCGCGCGCAAAAAGAGGCGAACGCCTCTCAGTTCTTCATGCCGGACATGGCCACGCCCTGGATAAAGTAACGCTGAGCTAGGAAGAAGGTGATGATCACCGGCAGGGTCATGATCATGGAGCCGGCCATGATGAGTGTGAACTGGTTTTCGCGGCCGGCCATGAAGCTGAACAGACCGAGGGCGAGCGGATAGAGCCGCTGGTCGTTCACGTAGATCAGCGGGGTCATGAAGTCGTTCCACACGAACATGAAGGTGAAGATGGCGATAGCGGCCATGGTCGGACGCACCAGCGGCAGCATGATGTGCCACCAGATGCGCAGATGACTGCAGCCGTCGATCTTGGCGGCCTCTTCGAGGTCCTTGGGGATGCCCTTCATGGCCTGGCGAAGCAGAAAGATAGCGAAGCCGTTGACCGCGAGGACGTTGGGCACCCACAGCGGGGCCAGCGTGTTGTACCAGCCCAGGTACTTGTAGATCACGAACGACGGGATCATGGTGATCTGCGGAGGGATCATCAACGTGGCCAGCACGAGGGCGAAGCAGAGGTTGCGGCCGGGCCAGTTCAGTCTGGCAAAGGCATAGGCGACCAGCGAGCAACTAAGCAGAGTGCCGATGATGTTGGCCGCGACCAGGAACACGCTGGTCTTGAAGTATCGCCAGAAGGGGACTTCCTCGAAGGCCTTGCGGTAGTTCTCCGTGCCTTTGGCCCAGTAGGCTTCGGGTGTGCTGCTCTTGTTAAGCTCGACCGAGACTTTGAGCATGCCGGGCGTGGTGACGTCGCTCGGGCCGATGTCGGCCAGGCGCAGGTAGCGGTGGGGGATGAGCCGCTGGTCGTCCTCGCCGGGCAGTTGGACGAGCACCTCGGCCCACTGGTCGGTGGCCATGTATTTGGGCGACTTGGTCTTCCACGTGCGGCCGTTCATCTCGACGTACACGCGCATGTCGTGCCAGCTAAGGTCGCCGCGGTAGCTGAGTTCGATGCGTTTGAAGCCTTTCTGCGGATCGGCCAGTTTCAGAGGCGTGTTGAAGGTAGAGACCACGCGGAATCGGTCGGCGTTCGTGAAATCATAGCGTACGAGCGTTACCGGCCGGTCCGATTGGTTCGACTCTTGCAGGGCGACCGGTCCGGGCTGCATCTGCCAGGGCGAGTGCTCGTCCGATCGGCCGGTCAGATTGACTACGTGGTAGTCCTGCGTGATGAGGCGGACGGTGCTGAGGGCGAAATAGCGGTAGCACTGGTCGAAGCACTCGCGGACAAGAGCGGGAGAGAGCGTGCGGTCGACCATGGTGGCGAATTCGTCCTGCTTGGCGTTCTGCCACGCGCTGTAGGAGACAAGTCTGGTAAGCCGGCGGAACAGGCCCTTGTGCAGTTCGGATTCGAGATCCGGCATTTGAGATTTGAGCTTTGAAATCTGCGAATCCGGCGAATTCGCGACGGCCGCGGAAATACGTTCATCCAGCAGCTTGTGCATCCAGCCGTCCCAGCGTTCTGCGGAGACCTGTTCGGGCCGCTGGATAGTCGGGAACGTCTGTGGGTCGATCCAGGGGCTCTGCAAGGTCGCGATGGGTTTGGCGGGCAGGATCTCGACCTTCTCGCTCTGCACTTCCTTGTCGAGCTTCCAACTGGTGCCGACCTGCCACGCATAGGGGAGCGCAACCACGGACGAAACGGAGACGAGGATCACGTGCAGGAGAAAGGACTGCCAGAATGGACGCTTTCGGTCGAACATGAGCCCGCTTCGCGGGAATGCAGAATTGTGAATGCAGAATGTTGAATTGAAGAGGCTATTCAGGCAGACCTGCAGCGCCTCTTGGATTCTACATTCCACATTCTACATTCAACATTCCTTGCTATTCTCCTCCATAGTGTACCCACTTCTTGCTCAGTGCCATATTTATGAGCGTCAGCACGATCACCATGATGAACAGCACCCACGCCATGGCGGCTCCGTAGCCGAGGCGGAAGTAGCTGAAGCATTCGTCGAACAGTTTGTAGACGTAGAAGTACGTCGAATGGCTGGGGCTGCCGTTCGGCGTCATGATGTAGGCCTGGGTGAAGATCTGGAAGGTGGCGATCAGGCCCATGATCAGGTTGAACAGGATGTACGGGCTCAGCATGGGCAGCGTGACGTTCAGGAAGCGTCGCACGGGGCCGGCGCCGTCGAGGGCGGCGGCTTCATAGAGGTGCGTTGGGATCTCCTTGAGGCCAGCCAGCCAGATGATCATGCTGGCCCCGGCACCCCACAAGCCCATGATGATCAACGCGGGTTTGCTGGTCTTTTCACTGGTGAGCCAACTGATGGGCGTTTTCAAGCCGATGTCGAAGCTGCGGTTGAGCCAGTCGATGACGGACTCGATGCCGGTCAGGTGCAGCATCCAGTTCATCAGGCCGTTCTGTGCGTTGAACACCCAGATCCACAGCACCGAGGCGGCCACCACCGGCATGATCGCAGGCAGGAAGTAGAGCGTGCGGTAGAGGCTCATGCCGCGAACCTTGGTGTCCAGCAGCATAGCCAGTCCCAGGCCCACCGCCATGCCGATGGGTACGCCGATGGCCATGAACAGGGTGTTGCCCAGCGACTTGAGGAACAGCGGGTCCTTGGCTGGGTTGGCCAGGTCGGCGTAGTTCTGCATGCCTACGAACGTGGCCGGCGAGAGCACGTCGTATTGCGTGAAGCTCATCACCGCGCTGAAGATCATCGGTCCTCCGGAAAGCACGACAAATCCGATGATCCAGGGCAGGGCGAAGAGCACGCCGGCTGTCCATTCCTTTCGCATGTAGCCGGGGACCCGGTAGCGTCTGCGATGACGCTGGTAGATCAGAAATGAAGTCGCAACCAACGCGATGAGGTAGATCCAGATCAAGGGCAGCCAATGTACGGTCGGCCCTTGCGGCGGATGGTAGAAGCGGTCGAGGGCCTGTTGCACCTGCCGGGTCTGCAGGTGCAGGGCGTCGGCGGCGGAGTACTTGTGATTCCAGGCCAGATCCTGCGAGGTGGCCTGCGCGTCCCAGAGTTTCTTGCCTTCGGGCGACACCGGACGG
>JBJKSL010000571.1:0-5749 GCA_046704145.1 Phycisphaerae bacterium | reverse complement strand
CGACAAGGCCGCGGTGTGGGCGACGGTACTGGTCGGGGTGACCAACTTTGTCGCAACGGTCATCTCACTCATCGTCATCGACAAGGTCGGCCGGCGAGCACTGCTGATGATCGGCACGGCCGGCATGGCCCTGTCCATGGCCGCGGCGGGCGCCTGCATGACTTCCAACGTCTCCATGGTCATCAAGGTGGGGGCGATTCTCGCCTACATCGCCAGCTTCGCGGTAGGCGTGGGCGGCGTGGTCTGGGTGGTCATTTCCGAGATATTCCCCACGAAGATTCGCGGCCTGGCCAGCTCGGTAGCAGTCTTCTGCGTGTGGGGCTCGTGCTACATCGTCTCGCAGACCTTCCTGGTCTTGCTGCACAGATTCAACGAAAGCGTCTTCTTCATCTACGCAGCCCTGAGCGTGGCCATGTGCATCTACGTGGCCATACTCATCCCCGAAACCAAGGGCAAATCGCTGGAAGAAATCGAGCGGATGTGGAAGAAGGGCAACTGAGCCAATCTGAGAGAATCGAACCACAGAAACACTGAGGCCCAGAGAAGAAAAGAGTCTGCCCACAGATCACACAGATTGACACAGATATCGTTTGGGGATTTCAGAATCTGAAATCTCAAATCCGGCTCTGAGTTCTGTTTGGATTCGAATGATCTGAAATCGAGCTCGTCAGTTCATTCGCTTTCCATCCGTGTCATCTGTGTAATCTGTGGGCCAGTCTTCTTCTTCGATGCCCTACTTCTTCAACTCACTCAGCTTCCGCATCTGAATGCCGTCCAGCCCGAAGTAGTAACCCGGATTGCTGCTGCCGCCCTGCTTGCTCTGCGGATTGGTGCCGGTCACTTCGAACCTCAGCGTGTGCTCGCCCTTGCTCAGGCTCTGCATGCCGAGCTTCTCCGCCTCGCACATGACCGTCGGATTGTACAGATCGCGCGGCCCGCCGACCTTCTTGCCGTCGAGCGACACCTGGAATGTGCCGTAGTCGAACGACTTGGTCACATCGAGCTTGACCATGTACCGCCCGTCCTCAGCCACGTTGAAGGGCACCTCGAGCCAGGCCTTGCTGTCTGGATTAGTCCAGAACAACTGAGCCTTGCCTGACCACTGTCCACCCTGCTGTACCGCAGGCTTCGTGCCGCCGCTGACCTTGGCCTTGCCCACCAGTTTCTCGCCCTCGATGTAAATCGAAGGAACGATCCGCTCCGCCGCCGGCGGCAGCGTCGCGACGCGCTTCGCCACGCCGAGCTGATACCAGTACGCGACCGAAGAGTAATTGTCCGGCCGCTCCTCAAAGCCCGTGTAATACTTGCCGGTTGCGTCCTCCCGCGAACCTTTGTGCTCGATGGTAACCTTAAGCGACTTCTTGAACCGAATAGGATCGAGAATGTGCCAGCGGTACACCGTGCCGCGGTCGTCAGCGTCGAAGCCCTCCCAAACGGTCACGCCATAGAACGGATTGGTGAACTTGCGGAAACCCCACCCGTCGCAGAAGTAGTCCTCCGTGCCGGTGCCGCGAAGCTGCGGCTCGGTGGCTCCGTCGATGTAAAAGCGGTCGTCGCCTTCGCCGTACCAGCCCGGCTCGACCATGTGCACCGACTCAACCGTGCCGACATAGAGCCCGTCGCCCTCGCCGTCAAAGATGAGGTAATCTTCGCCCGCCTTGCAGGGGAACTCCTGGCGATACTGAGCGTGGAAGTACATCGTGTCGGCCGGAAGGCTGGGCAGCTTCTGCCAGTCGATATAGTAGTACAGCGCATGCACCATCTTGTCGGGCGAATCGTTGGTCACCGTGATCTTGGCCGACTTGCCGAAGGGCATGGGCCAATAGCAGTTCCGGCCGCGACCCTGCGAGGACACCGCCACCGGCAGCGAACTCATGGGCACGTCCAGCCCGTGACCCACCGCGAAAAAATCACCGATGGGCGTCTCGACGGCAGGCTGCTCCTGGCCGTCCCAGTACATGCGCAGGCTCATCGTGCGCGGATAGTACTTATCCTCTGCCGCAATGGTGAACCAGATGTGTACGATACGCCCGGGCCCCTCGAGATTGGCAATGGTCAGCGTCTCGCCGGGCTTGATCGGCCGCGCGTCACCATTGCCGTTCTTCCAGTTGGGATCGGCACTGCTTTCCCGGCGGCTCTCAAAGTCGCCCGGTCGTTCCAGCGAACTGAGCAGCCCATGTCCGCCTCGGGACCACTGCCGAGCCTGCCCAAAGGCCGACGAGGCAAGCAGGCCGACTACCGCCAACGCGATGGTACTTGTACGTCTCATTCCTTCTCCTTCTGAAAAGAGGTGCTGCAAAGTCAACACGGCAAGAACGCCGCAAAAGATAGCGGAAAAAAACGAGAATTGAAACCACAGCAGGCTTCTCTTCTCTGTGCCTCAGTGTCTCTGTGGTTCAATTCAATTTCAAGCCAGGATGGCCTCGATCTCCGCCAACTCCTCCGCCGTGAACTTGACAGTCTTGAGAGCGGCCACATTTTCCTCGATCTGCTCCGGCCGGCTGGCACCAATGAGCACGCTGGTCATCTCCGGGCGGCGCAACAGCCACACGATAGCCATCTGAGCCAGGCTCTGGCCCCGGCGTTTGGCCACCTCGTTGAGCCTGCGAACCCTCTCGATCTGCTCGCGATTGCCGAGACGCTTCGCGCAAATGTCAATACTACGGCTCAACCGGGAATCGCCCGGAGCCGCCTCGGCCAGGTACTTGTCCGTCAACAGTCCCTGGGCCAGCGGGCAGAACGCGATCACACCCAGCCCGCATTCCGCACAGGCCTGCAGCGTACCCTGCTCGACGCCCCGATCGAACATGTGATAGCGCAGCTGGTTGATGATTGGCCGAGCCGTATGGTAGGCGACAGCGTGAGCATTCTTGGCCACCGTGTCCGCGCCGTCGTGGTTGCTCAGCCCCGCGTACAAGGCCTTGCCCGACCGCACCGCCTGGTCGAGCGCATCCATAACCTCGTCGGTCGGCGTGTTGGGATCGGGCCGATGCGCGTAGAACAGATCCACATAGTCAAGCTGCAGCCGCCGCAGCGAATCGTCCAGGCTGCTCAGCAGATACTTGCGGCTCAGCCACTCCCCATAAGGCCCCGGCCACATGTAGTGCCCCGCCTTCGTCGAGATCAGCAGCTCGTTCCGCGGCATCTCCTTCATGATCCGGCCGCAAACAAGCTCCGCATTGCCGTTGGGCTCGCCGTAGTTGTTGGCAAAATCGATGTGCGTAACCCCCAGGTCTAACGCCCGGAACAAACACCGCTTGGAGGTAGCCTCGTCCACGTAGCCGCCGTAAGTCTGCCAGGCCCCGAGCGAAATCGCCGGCAACTTGACGCTCCATCGCCCGCAGCGGTTGTACACCATCGACTCGTAACGGGATTCGTTGAACGTGTGCATCAGACCGACCTCCGCTTGGGCGGCAGGATCATTGCGAGGCGTCCCAAAGTGTTCGCAGGATCAGCCGCCTGGATCACTGGTGCGAATTATAACCAACCGCTGACTTCTGTGGGACCGGCTTCCAGCTGCTTCCAAGCGGTACGTGCATAGCAGTGTTTCTGAGCTCCGTAGGCCCGCGCGAACGGCGCGCACTCTTTTGTCTCCGTAGGGCCCGCGCAAAAGGGGCGTGCCCTTTTGACCCGCAGGCCCCACGCGAAAAGTGCGCGCCCATTGGGCCCCGGAGGTCCCACCCGAAAAGTGCGCGCCCTTTTGGCCCCGGAGGGGCCGCCGAAAATAGCCACGGGTGTAGCACTCCGCCAGGGCTTGCCCCTGGCGACGCGAAACCCGTGGTAGATCTGTCGCAACATACTATCTTTCCTTCCGACAGGGGCGGCGTCAGCCGCCCCTGTCGGAAGGAAAAGAAAAACCTCCGCGAGATGCATCCAGGCCCCGCTGATTTCGCACTCTTGTCAAGAGCTTCTGCTGCCCGGCAACCAGCCAATCCGCTTTCGAAATCCTGGCACTGCTGGTACTGTGAGCATCCACGGAAACAGGCATGACCCAGTACGACCTTATCTTCGAGGCCAGCGACTACGCACCGCTGGTAGCCTTGGCAGTGGCCATACTGCTGATCGCGCACGCTGCGCGGTACATCGCCCGTGGACGCCGGCCGGAAGACTTGTGGACTCGAGCAGCTCTCATAGCCCTGGCAGCGGGCCTACTGGGAGCCAGCTACCTCAGCGGTCGAGTAAATCCGCGACTCTGGTCGCACGGCTGGTGGTGTCTGCTGCTGAGCATACTGGTGGTGCCGCTGCTGGTGCGGACCTACCGACGAACGACCCGCCCACTGTCCTGGCCGGTGCGTACGACGCTGATCGCCTTGCGGCTGGCGGCCGGGGCGGCAGCACTGATAATGCTGGCTCGGCCCGTGTTGCTGCGCAGCACCGAGAAACGCGAGCGTGCACTCGTCGGCATCCTTGTTGACACCTCGCAGTCGATGGACGTACGCGACGTGGTCGAGCCCGGCGCCAATTCCAAAACCGCAATTTCGCGACGCCAGGCGGCACGAACCGCGATCGACGCCTGCAGCGTCCAATTCGGTCGGCTATCCAGCGAGATGCGTGTCCAGTATATGGCCTTCGATTCCCAACTGCGCAAGACCAACGCCCCCGAACTGCGGGCCAGCGGCCGAGCGACCGCCCTGGCGCGCTGCGTAGGCAACGCACGCGAACTGCTCATCCAGAGCGGCCTGAAGATCGCCGGCCTGGTGCTCATCTCCGACGGCCGCGACACCGTAGGCGGAGATGCCGTGCAGGCCGGCGACGATCTGGCCATGGCCGGCATCCCCTTGATGTGTGTGGCCGTGGGCAACGACGTCCCCGCCGGGCAGACACGCTCGCTGCACGCCCGTCGGCTGGACATGCCCGACAAGGTAACCGTCCTCAATCGACTGGACATCGGGGCCGAGTTCCTCGCCGCAGGCCTGGCCGGCACCCAGATCGATGTACAGCTCCAATACGATGGCAAACCTGTCGGCGAGCACAAACTCACGCCCACGCAACTGCATGAACTCGTCCGCGCAGATCTGTCCTGCGTGCCGCAGGATGGTGGCCTGCACCAGGTGACCGTGCTCGCCAAGGTGCCCGGCCTGCAGGGATCACAAGGACAGGCGAAGATCTCGCGATACATCCGCGTAACAGAAGACAAGATCCAGGTACTGTACATCGATCGCGGTCGATACGAGCGGGCTGCCGTAGCCCGAGCACTGGAATACGCCAAGGAGTTCAGCGTCACCAAGGTCGATGCCGGCGGCTCCACGGGCAACAGCCAGACGCCCAGGCAACTCACCGCGATTCCGAACACGCCCGAAGGCTGGCGGCTGTACCACGTGGTCCTGCTGGGCGACGTAGATCGCTCGCAACTGACCGACCAACAACTCGCTGGCATGGCGGACCTGGTTAAACGCGGTCGAGGCCTGGCCATGCTCGGCGGCGTGCGCACGCTGGGCAGCGGCGCGTATCGCGGCACCCCACTCGACGGCATCGTGCCCGCAGATCTAAGCGTCACGGGTCAAATAGATGGCTCCGATTCATTTGGTTTGACGCCGGCCGGGCGCGTACATCCCGTACTCCAACTGGCCGACTCCGGCAACGATGCGATCTGGAAGAAGCTGCCGCCGTTCGCCGGGGCCAGCCGCCTGGGCACCGTTCCCCCCAAAGCGGAAGTGCTGATCGAGAGCAAGTCCGGCGAGCCGCTGCTCGTCCTGCAGCAGGTCGGAGCCGGGCGTGCCGCCGCCGTCGCGTTCGATTCCACCTGGCA
>JBJKSL010000570.1:0-4264 GCA_046704145.1 Phycisphaerae bacterium | reverse complement strand
GTCCAGAGGCGAAGGGGAGGGGTATCAAGTTTCAGGTTTCAAGGTTCGAGGGGCAAATGGCCTAACCCTTCGACACAGTTGTTCCCACCGTTTCGCCCATCAGAATACGCTTCATATTGCCGGGCTTGTGCAGGTTGAACACCACTATGGGGATGTTGTTGCGCTGGCACATGTCGACGGCGCTGAGGTCCATGACCTTGAGGCGTTCGTTGATTACGTGATCGTAGCTGAGGGTAGGGTAGAACTCGGCCTTGGGGTCCTTTTTGGGGTCGGCACTGTAGACGCCATCGACCTGAGTAGCCTTGAACAGGGCGTCGGCGTTGATCTCCGCGGCGGACAGGGCGGCGGCAGTATCGGTCGTGACGAAGGGGCGGCCGGTGCCAGCGGCAAGGATGACGACTCGGCCCTTCTCGAGATGGCGGATGCAGCGCCGGCGGACGAAGTGCTCGCAGACCGAGGCAATCGCGATAGAGGACATCACCCGCGTGATCAGGCCGATGCTTTCGAGCGTTTCCTGCAGGGCCAGGGCGTTCATGACGGTGGCGAGCATGCCCATGTAGTGGGCGGTGGCTTCGGGGATGTGCGAGTTGGCGGCGAAGGTGCCGCCTCGCAGGATGTTGCCGCCACCGATGGTGATGGCGATCTGCGCACCGAGGTCGTGTACGTCCTTGATTTCGGCAGCCACGCGTTGAAGGGCCTCGCTGCCGATGCCGAATCCGTCGGGAGAGGCAAGGCCTTCGCCGCTGAGCTTGAGCTGGATGCGATGGAATTTGGTCGCGGCCATATGTGTCACTCCTTTGACGGATGCGCGGGGATCCTGCTTCGCCAAGGCTACGCCGGGACTAATAAACCCCGCGGCTTACTTTGCAGACAAAGAAAAAAGGCCGCCCAGGGCGGCCTTCTTGTCGTTACGCGACGCCGACCTGAAGCCGGACGAAGTCGGTCACCTTTGTCTTGGCCGACTCGAGCACCTTGCCCACGGTTTGCTTGTCGTCCTTGACGAAGGGCTGCTCTAGCAGCACTCGCTCGCTGAACCAGCGGTTGAGCTTGCCGGTGAGGATCTTGTCGACCATGTTCTCCGGCTTTCCGGAGGCGATGATCTGCTCGCGAGTGATCTCCTTTTCCTTCTCGACCATTTCGACCGGAATCTGCTCGCGGGAGAGGGCGTCGGGCTGCAGAGCGGCGATGTGCATGCACACGTCGTTGAGCAGGTCGGCGTTGGTCACCGGGCCTTCGGTCACCACGGCCACGCCGATCTTGCCGGTATGGTGGACGTAGGCTGCAGCGCCGCCGCCGGTGCGACGGTATACGCGGCCGATCTGCATGTTCTCGCGAAGGCGATTGAGCACGTCGTGCAGGACGTCGCGGACGGTCATGCTGGGGTCGTCGGCCAGTTTCTCGTCGGCCAGCGTGGCGGCATCGGCGTTGCCGGCGAGTGCGACGTGCTTGGCGATCCTGTCGGCGGCTTCGCGGAACAGGGGATTGTTGGCGACGGGGGCTGTCTCGCAGAGGACCTCGACGAGGGCACAGACGCCCTTGGCCGGGTCGACGTACATACCTACGCGGCCCTCAGCGGTGGCGCGACCGGCCTTCTTCTCGGCGGCGGCGGCACCGCGCTTGCGGAGCAGTTCCATCGCTTGCTGCTCGTCGCCGGCGGTCTCTTCGAGGGCCTTCTTGCAGTCCATCATCGGCAGGCCGCTTCGTTCGCGCAGCTTGCGTACCATCTCAGCAGTAATCTGGGCCATAACTTGCGTGCTCCTTGCTTATCTTAAACGGGCGGTGCCCGTCGTGCCCTGCATCAGGTGATGCGTTTGTCTGGAGCGTGGGTAGATCTCACGCTTACTGAAGCGCGGGGTCAAGCCCCGCGGCTCGCTGTTGCGCGGGGATCCGGCTTGGTCACGACTACGCCGGACAAGCAAGCCCCGCGGCTCGTTGGTCGCACCGACCGTGAAAAACCGGTGGTGTTGAGTGATAGGTTTTAAGCTCGCGGTCGCGCTTACTGTGCGACGGCAGCCGAATCGGGCTCCGCTGTGGGCTGCTCGCCGGCGGCGGGCTCTTCAGCGCGGGCGGTAGCGCGGCTGGAACGACGAGCCGGGCGCTGGCCCTGAGCCTGGGGCTCCTCTTTCGGACGCGAACGCATGCCTTCCAGAATCGACTCGGACAACGAATCGCAGATGAGCTCGATCGCCCGCATGGCGTCATCGTTGCCGGGGATCGGGATATCGACGGTATCGGGATCGGAATCGGTGTCGATCAGTGAGATCACCGGGATACCGAGTTTGCGGGCCTCACGGGCGGCGATGTGCTCGCGCTTGATGTCGATCAGGACGAGCGCTCCCGGAAGCTTGGACATCTTGCGGATGCCGTCCAAGTTGCGTTTGATCTTACGGCGTTCGCGGGTGAGGGTGGAGACCATCTTCTTGCTGTACTCGCCCATGCCACCCTGTTCGATGGCCTCGAGTTCTTCGAGGCGGGCCAGTCGCGAACGGATCGTACGGAAGTTGGTGAGCGTGCCACCGAGCCACCGCTCGGCCACGTAGTGCATGTTGGTACGTTCGGCAGCCTTCATCACAGCAGTGCGAGCCTGTCGCTTGGTGCCGACGAAGAGGACGTCGTCGCCCTTGGAGGCCACGCCGGCGAGGAACTTCTTGGCTCGCAGCAGGCCCTTGACGGTTTCGCGAATATCGATGATGTGGATGAGGTTGCGCTTCCCGAAGATGTAAGGTCGCATCTTTGGGTTCCAGCGGCTTGCGCGGTGGCCGAAGTGAATGCCGGATTCGATCAGATTCTTGACAAGATCAGATGCCAAACGACACCTCCACAGGCGACTTGGAACCTTGTTGAGCCGGGGCGAGCGTCGCGACTGCACCACTCGGCCGTGCGGTACCTCCGCACTGTCTGCACCCACACCCGCCCTTGTCGGCGGACGGGCTCACCCGGACTGTCGCGGTAACGGC
Source organism: Phycisphaerae bacterium (assembly GCA_046704145.1). Classification (GTDB taxonomy): domain Bacteria; phylum Planctomycetota; class Phycisphaerae; order UBA1845; family PWPN01; genus JACQVT01. The sequence continues at coordinate 1,307 of JBJKSL010000570.1, read as the reverse complement.
TGGCAGTCTCGGACGATACAGGACCCATCATAGTAACAGGGTTGGCTGGGTAATGCCAGTGGTGGGAGGAAGAGAATATGGGCCTGGGTGTGGCAGGAAGAGGCGGCCCAGCCGCCGGCGGCATACCCAGCCGAGGGCGGGGCATACCCAGCCGAGGGCGGCTTGGCTACGCCCCATGGGCCTACGCGGGCCCTGTCTTTCGCCCGCAGTTGAACCGCTTGACGAATCCCCGTAGACTTTCGCCCATCTCGGGGCTGCGTTCGCGCAGCAATTCCTCACCGGCACAGACCTCACGTGGAGCATGCGGAAATGGCGGAAACCGACCTCACGATAGCACCGGAACTGAGCAAGACCGAGCCCCTCAATACTGGCATCCGGGTCAAGCTCTCGGCCATGATGTTCCTGCAGTATGCGATCTGGGGGATCTGGGCGCCGATCCTGGGGTTGCATCTGGGTAGACTGCCTGCCTTCCAGGTCGCTGGCGGGACACCCAACTGGGGCAAAATAGGGCTGATCTACATGACCATGCCCATCGCCTCCATCGTTGGACCGTTCATCGGAGGCCAAATCGCCGACCGATACTTCGCGGCCCAGCGTTTCCTCGGCATCAGTCAGATACTTGGTGGTGTGGTGCTCCTGGTCGTCGCCAGACTAAGCGGCTTTGCGGAAGTGTTCGTCGGCATGCTCGTGTACAACCTGCTCTATGCCCCGACCATCGCCATCACCAACTCGATCAGCTTCCAGCACTGGCCCAACAATCAGTTTGGCAAGATCCGCATGTTTGGCTCCATTGGGTGGATCGTCATCGGCCTGGCTTTCGGCTATTGGATGTCCAGCATCGGCAAGGTCTTTCACACGCCTCTCATCGGCGACTGCCTCTACCTGGCAGCTGCAATCTCCTTCCTGTATGGCGTCTACTCGTTCCTGTTGCCGCACACGCCGCCCTCCAAGCAGGGGGGCAGCCCTTTGGCCTTCCTCGAAGCTGTCGGCATGCTCAAGAATCCCGCTTTTGCGGTTATGGCACTGGTCTCTTTCCTGGTGTCCATCGACATGCAGAGCTATTTCATTCTGACACAGAGCTATCTGAACCAGTCGGGCGGCCCGTTCACTGCCGAGCAAATCGGCCAGTATTGGGCCGACCAGCCGACGAGCAAAGAGGCCACCGCCGACAAGGCCGCAGCGGTAGTCCTGGTGAAACAGGCAGACAAAGATGCGGATAACAAGCTAAGCATTGAAGAGCTCTCCGCCGTCGCGGGATCGAATGCCGGTGCCAAGAAGTTCCTCGATTATCAGGAGAAGATCAGGGC
>JBJKSL010000569.1:0-8378 GCA_046704145.1 Phycisphaerae bacterium | reverse complement strand
GAGGGTAGGTTTCACCGGCCGGTCATAAAGCCAGTACGTCACGCCCAAGGCAAAGAAGTTCTTGCACCGCTCGGCGTCGCGGCTCTTGAGCCCGACGGCGGCAACCACTTCGGAAGTGAGCTGCGTCATCGGAATCTTGTAAACCTTGTAGCCTTCAAGCGAGCCGTCCTCCAGCGGGTTGGAGGCATACTTGGCCAGCTTCAACCCCGTAGCATCGAACGCATCTGCGTTGATGATCAATATGCCGCCGCGCTCCACGTCCGGCAGGTTGACCTTCAGGGCAGATGGGTTCATCGCGACCAGCGTATGCAAGGTGTCGCCAGGGGTGTGAACCTCTGAACTGGAGAAATTGATCTGGAAGCCGGACACGCCGCCAAGGCTGCCCGCCGGGGCCCGAATCTCAGCCGGATAGTCGGGCAAGGTGGCCAGATCGTTGCCGAAGACAGCCGTGGCGTCGGTGAACTGCGTCCCGACAATCTGCATGCCGTCGCCGGAGTCACCGGCAAAACGCACGATGGCTGAGTTGATTTCTTCGACTGGCTTGGATTGGTTGGTAACGTCGTTGAGATCGGTGCTCGCGTTCGTTGTGGTCACTTTGTCGTCGCGGCGAATCGACCTGAACAGGCCGGCTCGCTTATGCGCCCTCCCTTGCACCGTGCACCGTGCCTGGTTCCGGGGGCAGGGTGTACACGGCCGATGGAATGTGCTCGACCAGATAGTGGACAATACTCTTTACGGACAAACTGCCGACAGGTTTGCCTGAGGCATCAACAACCGGCAGATGACGATAATGGCCGTCATGCATGGTGCGAATCGCCCAACCGACCGAATCACTGCGACAAACAACAGTCGGCTGAGGTGTCATATACATCCCGACCGGCTCATCCAGGCTCGCCCGCTGGGCAAGAACCCGCTTGGCCAGATCCCGCTCCGTGAAGATCCCTCGTATCCTGCCTGCGTCGCAGATGAGGATATGGCCGACGCCGGCGTGCTGCATGGATTCAATAACAGTTCGCAGGGGTGCCTCTGAAGAGGCGCAGAGCGGGGGCTTCAATTCCACTTGCGAGAGATTGTCTTTCCACAGGCTGGCACGCAGGCTCAAGAGTTAACCTCCGATCGCACCCCTCGCGAGAATGCAAACGTGGACGAATGCAGAGTATTCTACTTTGACTCAAGCGAAAAGCACGTGCTTTTCAGCAAAGTACTTATTTTCACGAACGGAGATACACCGACTCACAACTGGGACACATAGCAGATGCCTCGAACAAGTCACCCTGCGTTCCCAAGGAAGGTGATAGCTTGATCGAGTACACGTTTGACCACTTCAGACATGAGGCCACGTACGCGCACGCCGGCAGATTGCAGATGCCCGCCGCCGCCAAGCGCTTGCGCGATAGGCAGAACAGGTGTCCCGCTTTCGCCGCGCAGGTTGATGCGCACCAATCCCGGCTCGATCTCCGAAAACAGAACGGCAACAAGAATGCCCGAGAGCGATCGCGGGATCGAGACCTGGTCGTCGATATCTTCGCTGCTGCAGCCGCTGCGGATAATTTCCTCATGCGTCAGAGTGCTGTAAGCGATGCGGCCGTTATCGATCAGGCGGGTGTTGTGGTACACGAGCCTCAGCAGGTCAAAGTCGCTCAAATGCATGCTGCGGCATAGGCACGTGCCGACCCGTTCGATGTCGGCGCCCAGCCGAACCAAAGCGGCAGCGGCCTCGAAAGATTGCGGTGTGGCACTCGGCAAGGAGAAGCCGGCGGTATCGGCGTACAGGCCGGCGTACAGGAGCGAGGCCGTCAGACTGTCGATCGGCCTGCCCGCGGTCTGCAGCAACCGGTAGACCATCTCGCAGGTGCTGCTCGCATTGTCCACGACCCAGTTGACCTGACCGTAGTCCGTATTGGTCACGTGGTGATCGATGCAGACGATGCGCTTCTGCTCGATAGCCGGCCAGCCCCCGGCAATGTTGATGCGGCCGGTCGTAGCCGTGTCGAGGCTGATGACAGCATCGGCCTCGGCTAGATCCTGCTCGCTGGCCGCCGGCACCTCTGGAGCCATTTCGCGTAGAAACGCCACCTTCTTGCCCACGTGCGTCCGAGGCGCGGCAATGGTTGCTTGCCAATCGTAGGACCGGGCCAATGCCAGCATGGACCCCATGGCATCCACGTCGGGGTTGATGTGCCCGGCGATGACCGGTCGCTTCAGGCTGCTCAACGTATCGATCAGTTCAGACGGCGGCGTCATGGATGGACTGCAAACCCCTGGATGCAACACAAATCGACGCAACGCAAACAGAGCCGGCTTCCGTAAAGCCGGTGGACTGGGCTAGGGCAAGCCGCCATAAGGACTGGACGGCATTGCCCGACCGCACACCAGGCTTATGAGGCCCGGCTTTGAAGTTCAGGTAGGCCGCAGAGCACCATCAAGCTGATTGCTGCTCGACCGGCTGGGCCGCTGCAGATTCCTGCGGCTTGGCGGCGGCCGACTCTGGTCGTGGCTTGGGGGCTGCGGGCGCCGCTGGCTTGGGTGCGGTGGTCGGCTTCTTGCCGCTGGGCGCCAACACCATGGTCATGCGTCGCCCTTCGTTGCGGACCGCCCGTTCCACCTTGGCGTTTTCCCCAAGGTTGGCAATGATGGCATTGAAGACCGACTGCCCCAAGTCCTGATGGAAGCGTTCCCGCCCGCGGAAGATCATGGTCAGTTGAACCTTGTCCCCCTTGTCGAGGAACTCGGCCGCGCGAGCCATGAGCCGATCGCGATCGTGATCGCCGATCTTCGGATGCAGCCGCACTTCCTTCAGTTTCTGCTCGTGGTGCTTCTGCTTCTTCTTTTTCTGGGAGTACTTGAACTTGCCGTAGTCCATGATACGGCAGACCGGCGGACGCTCCGTCGGCGCCACTTCCACCAGGTCCAAACCGGCGTCATAGGCCATCCGGCGAGCCTCGTCAGTCGGCACGACCCCCATCTGATTGTTGTTGTGGTCGATCAGGCGGATTGGGGAGATCCGGATTTGCTCGTTACATCTGTGAATCAGGCGAATTGCCTCCTTTCTTGAGGACACGGGTTACTCCTCGCACACTTGTGCGAGGAGAGCTATCAGCTGTCAGCTCTCAGCCGTTAGCCAGAGCAGAACGGCAGAAAGTTGCTAATAGCTTACAGCTAAGAGCTAATGGCTTTCTTTTCAATCTCTTCTCGGCAGCGAGCGACAAAGGCGTCCAACGGTTCCGTTCCGATGGTTCGGCCTCCACGATCGTTGACGTTGACCGCACCGGCCGCCGCTTCCTGCTCGCCCACCACCAGTATATATGGAACCTTCTGCTTGCGGGCTGCGTGTTTCTTGGGCCCAATTTTCTCTGCAGTGTTATCCACTTCAACCCGCAGGCCCTCGGCCGCCAGACGCTCGCGCACGGTGTTGGCGTACTCAGCGCTCTTTTCGCTCACCGACGCCACCACCACCTGCACCGGCGCCAGCCACAGAGGGAAGGCTCCGGCAAAATGCTCGATCAGGATACCACAGAACCGCTCCAGACTGCCAAACGGAGCCCGGTGGATCATGATAGGCCGCTGGCGGGCATTATCCGAGCCAATGTACGATAAGTCGAATCGCTGCGGGAGGTTATAATCCACCTGCACCGTCCCCAGCTGCCAATCCCGACCGATGCAGTCCTTGACCACGAAGTCGATCTTGGGCCCGTAGAATGCCGCCTCGCCCTGCTCTTCGGTGAAGTTCATCCCGCTGTCGCGGACGGCCGCCCGGACCGCCTCTTCCGCCAGCCGCCAGTTTTCGTCGCTGCCGACGTACTTGTCGCTGGCCGGGTCGCGCAGACCGATGCGGACGCGGTAATCCTTCAGGGCCAGAATCTCCAGCACCTTGCGGGTCAGATTGACGCAGCCGGCGATCTCCGCCAGTAGCTGGTCCGGCCGACAGAACAAGTGGGCGTCGTCTTGAGTGAAGCCGCGCACGCGGGTCAGGCCGGACAGCTCGCCACTCTGCTCGTAGCGATAGACCGTGCCGAACTCCGCCAGCCGCACGGGCAGGTCGCGATAGCTGCGCTGCTCGGAGGCAAAAATCCGCACGTGATGCGGGCAGTTCATCGGCTTGAGCAAGTAGCCGTCGGCGGTGTCCAACTGGCGCTCGATGGCTTTCAAGGCCTCCGCCTTCTGGCAGCAGCCCTCGTGAGCACCGGTCAGCAGCTTGTGAGCCGCCGGATCGGCCTTGTGCAGTTCATCGAGAATCGCCCGCTCTCGGTCACTGGCAGGGCCGTCCTCGGGCCGAGCTCGTAGGGCTTCCCACAGCAGGTTCAGCAGCTCTTCAGTCTTGTTCTCGTACAGCGGCGGAAACTGGCTGTCCTTGTAGTACGGAAAGTGCCCGCTGGTGCGGTACAGGCCGAGCTTGCCGATATGCGGCGTATAGACCATGTCATAGCCGCTGCGGATCAGCTCCTCGCGGAGGAACTCCTCCAGCTTGGACCGCACCATCGCCCCCTTGGGCTTCCACAGTACCAGGCCCGAGCCCACCAGAGGATCGATCACAAACAGATTCAGCTCAGCCCCAAGCTTGCGATGGTCGCGTTTTTTCGCCTCTTCAAGCTGATTCAGGTACGCGTCGAGATCCTTCTTGCTCGGCCACGCCGTACCGTACACGCGCTGCAACTGCGTCTCGTTCTGGTCGCCGCGGTAGTACGCTCCGCTGACCTGCATGACCTTGAACGCGCCGATACGGCCGGTGCTGGGCACGTGCGGGCCACGGCAGAGGTCCTCGAAGTACTTGCCGCGTTCCTGGCCGCTGACGTAGAAGCTCAGATCGCCCTCGGCTCGCTCGGCGTTGTCGATCTTGTAGCGGTTTCCCTCCGCTCGCAGTCGGGCCAAGCCCTCTTCGCGGCTCATCTCCACGCGGGTGAAGGGCCGATCCGCCTTGACGATCTCGGCCATCTTTTTCTCGATGGCTTCGAAGTCGTCCGGCGACAACGGCCGATCCAGATCGATGTCGTAGTAAAAGCCGTTCTCTACCGGCGGGCCGTAGACCAGCTTGGTCTGGGGGAACAGACTGCAGATGGCCTCGGCCATCACGTGGGCGGCACTGTGCCTAATAACGTGTAGACTGTCGGCACTGGCGGCGCTGGCAGTGAGGATCTCGACCTTGCTGCCGGGTTTGACCGGCGTCCGCAGATCGACGATCTCACCATCGATCTTGCCGGCGAGGGCGGCCTTGGCCAGGCGCGGCCCGATCTTGGCGGCCACGTCGGCTATGGTCGCCCCAGGGCTCACATCGAGTTTGTTTCCGTCAGGCAGGATGACTTCAGGCATTGTCAGTTGCTGCTTTATCTGATTGCGTCTACGAAGCCCTCACAGGGCACCTTGTCGCCCGGATTCGCAAGGCGAAAGCGGACTGCATTCGCCGCTCGCCCGTTGGGCGCACACATAGCGTATATCGACAAAAAAACGGCACAAATCCACGTGCGCACAAGGGTTTGCGCTCCGCAACGGTTTGCAGCGGAGGTCAAACTTACAAGGTCGTGCGCGTCATGGATTCAGTGCCGTGAAAGCTCAATATGATCTAGACCACCGACCTGGAGGAGCAAGACCGTCTGGCGGGAGCCGCATCGGTCTCACTGCCTTCCGGGCCACAACTGTATCATTTATAGCACTTCAGCCCTGTTCGTCAAGGATTTATTGACCCCCAGCACATTAATAGACGCCTGCAGCCTTACGCACCTCGCGGAAAGGACGCGGATGCGTATGAGGCAGGGTGCTTACGCCAGTGGGACAGCAGCAGCAACTGACCTTAACTCCGACCGAGTTTCCGGGCAGTGCTCTTCCAGAGCCAGGTCCCGCGGCCGAGCCACGAAAACGAAGTCGAACGCGTACCGGCGAATCGCAGCCTGCCAGAACCGGGCCAGCGGCCAGCGAGCGACGTGATTCATCAACGGACTGCCCGCAAACTTCACGGGCACAACCTGCAGCCCCGCCGGGCGTGCATGGCGAACAAACTTGGCGGCCGAGTTGAAGTTGTGGTCCGACAGGCGCAGATCGTTCCATCGCCCGAAGAGCTTTTCGGCCACGAAGCGACGAAACCGGTTGGGCAGGGCGGCAATCAGCGGCAGGCCGTAGATCGGATCGCAACGAAGTGATTTGAGCGTGAGCGGCGTGTTCAACAGGGCAAAACCCCCAGGCCGCAAGATTCGGGCGATCTCGGCGAAGAAGCCGTCCAGGTCGTGCACGGCCTCAAGGATGTCCATAGCCAGGACCATGTCAAAGCTGCCGTTGGCGAACGGCCAGCCTCTAAACGCATCGCAGCGCACTATCTCGAAGCGACGCAGCTCGCGCATGCGTTGACGGAATTCAGCGTACCCGAAGTCGAACTTGTCGGTGGCGACACAGTCCGCTCCGCGAGCGTGTAGAGCCAGTAGATCGCCCGCATAGGCACTGCCGATCTCCAGAACGCGCTTGCCAGCCAACGGTCCGAAGCGAGCCTCAACCTCGTTCGCCAGTTGCAGACCACGGTCGAACAGGCCACCCGTCCAGGAGCGAGTCTCGGCGGCCATGCCGCGCGAGTCGAGCATTTCGAGGTACTGCTGTCTGAGTGCCTCGATGCGCGAGCCGGCAGTACTCTGGTTTGTGGCTGACGCCGTCATAACAGGATCAGCACCTTTCGACGATTCGACGCAGTTGCAGGCGCGTCCTCAGGCAGACGCGGCCAAACCTCAGCCTGCAGACCCAACGCCTGCAGTTGGCTGCAAGTCTGTTCCGCTCCGGCATTGTCCGGCTCCAGCGCGAACGCGTACGGCACCCACCCTTCCGTTAGTCGCGTTACCAGCGGTCTACCGGGAAGCCGCTCGCGCTCCCACCGGTTCGCTAACTGTGCAAATGCAGCCCGCCGACGATCGACCTCGCCGGCGATATCCCATCGCAACGTCAGCCAGCGTGCGGTTCGACTCGGATGCACCATGCACGGATCGAACGGATCGACACAGCGGTCTTCCGGCGTCTGACTTTCCTCCGTTACATTGGATGTAGATCGCCGCGCGCGTATCGCATCGACAAGCTTCTCACAACGGCCGCCAAACCAGCGCCGGTCTGCCCGCTTGGCCCAGAATCGTCCAACATCTCGCCTGGGAGTGGCCAGTTGTGCGGGCGTGGCCGCGAGAGCCTCATCAAGATCGCCATCATTGCAGATCAGCCCTGCCCCGTGCGGCAGCTTCAGCGTCTTGCGAAAACTAAACAGCACCGCAGAGCCGTAATGGCCGACCGGACGACTCTCATCGCGGGTGAGCATGGCTTGGCTGGCGTCTTCGATCAGCGGCACGCCCTCCTGCTGACAGTACTCCGCCGCCTCTCTCAATTCGCTAGGCATGCCAAAATAATGCACGGCAAGCACGGCTCGCGTGCAAGCATCAACGTGCGGACTCAGATCGGCGGCTTTGATCGATCCCAGCGGCTCAGCCGTGTAGTACCGCGCCTGCAAGCCCAGTCGCTGCAACGGCTCGGTCATTACGTCACAGATGAGGTCCGGCATCACGATGTTGTCGCCGGCTTCGTGACGCAACGCCGCAAGCAGGTGCCACCAAGCCACGCGCGCATATGCGTACCAGCGCAGGCGATCATCGTTCAGCGGCCAACAAGCGTCGGCCGTATCCGAGACCGCCCCACTTGGTGTGTTAGTCTCCAAAGTCGTCAGCACGGGCACTCCCCTCTCTCCGCCATCGCCGTTGCCGGCTGCCTCGACACGCATGACTTCAAACGTTCCCACGCAGTCTGCCCGCCCATCGCGATCACGCCTCGCTTGCACATCTCCTTCACATCTCGACCGGTCAGAACGGCGCGGCCTTTTAGAGTTGTCGCCTCTGCTCGGGTGACGGTCTCGTCGTGACCATCCGCCCATCGCCGCTTGTAAGGCTCATCGCCGCGAAGGAAATCGAATACGGTCATGCCCTCTTCGATGGCAGTGCGAACAGCACGGGCTACACACAACGAACCGGGGCTGAGCTTGGCGATGGCCGGGTCCCACCCGCTCTGGTAGTAATATGCTCTCCCCTGGTGATGAAACGCGAGCAGCGCAGCCACCGTCTGTTGTCCGCAACACAAGCGATGCAGCCTCAGCCATCCTCGCTGCCAGGCCGCCTCAGCAAATCGTTCAATGAACGCCCGCAATCGTGCCTCGGCGAGATTGCCACTCTTGCCGCGATGCTGCCAGCACTGCTGATGCAACCGGGCGAAGGCCTCGATGGCTGCTGCGAGCGAACTGGCCTCATCGTTCAGCCGCCAGCTCAAGCCGTGTTGCTGTAGAGCGATCTTCTCCTGCCGGCGCACGTGGCCGCGCAGCTTCTTGCCCAGCCGAGAGGCAAACTCCTCATAGCTGGACGGCAACTCTGTCATAG
>JBJKSL010000568.1:0-3962 GCA_046704145.1 Phycisphaerae bacterium | reverse complement strand
TGATTGCGCTGCCCAGCCGCCGCGCTACAATACCGGCGGCGGAAACGGTCCTGACGATTTGTCGCTTTTGCGGGGGAAGCGGAGGCACATATGTGCGCGGACATCCAGCATAACGAGCTGCCGGCCGGGCAACCGTCCGAAACAGAGCGTTCGCCGGTGCTTGTAAGTGGAGCATCCGGGTTGATCGGATCGCATGTCTGCCAATATCTGGCCGGCAGCGGGCATCGCATCGGGCGACTGGTGAGGCGGGAAGGGGATCCTGCCAGGGGCGAAATCTCATGGCGACCTGGGGAAGGACGTGTCGATACAGCGGCGCTGGCCGGGTATCCGGTGGTGGTGCACTTGTCGGGTGAGAATCTGATGGGACGATGGACGGCCCAGAAGCGAAAACGCATCCACGACAGTCGGGTGAACAGCACGCGCCTACTTGCCGAGGCGTTGGCGAGTTTGGAGCAGCGGCCGCGAGTGCTGCTGTGTGCGTCGGCGATTGGTTACTACGGCAACCGGGATGACGAGTTGCTGACCGAGGAGAGCTATCCCGGCCGGGGATTTCTCGCGGACTTATGTGGCGAGTGGGAACAGGCGGCTGATGCGGCACGAGCGGCCGGTATCCGTGTCGTACATATGCGCTTTGGGTTGGTGCTGACGCGAGCGGGCGGCGTGCTGGCGAAGATGCTTACGCCTTTCAGGCTGGGGGTTGGGGGCATAATAGGCTCGGGTCGTCAGTGGGTCAGTTGGATCGATATGACCGACCTGGTGCGGGCGGTTGAGTTCCTGATAGTCCACGAGGACGTGGCCGGCCCGGTCAATTTTGTGTCACCCAAGCCGTTGACCAATGCTGAGTTTACTCGCGCGTTGGGCAGCGTCCTGCATCGACCGACGCTGATGTTTGTGCCGGCTGTAGTTGTTCGCTTCGGCGCTGGTGCGATGGCTGATGAGACTGTGCTTGCAAGCACTCGCGTGCTTCCGCAACGGCTGACGTCCGCAGGCTTTCAGTTCAAATATGCCGACATGATAAACGCCCTGCGGCACGAGTTGGTTCCTTGAGGACTCGCTTGCGATGTTTGTCTGCAATCGCGCCATAGTTTTTGCTGTGCTCGCACCACAGTGACATAAAGCGGCCGATCTCGGGCGCGACGGTATTCCGCCGATTGACCTCAGAAAAACACGATGTAGAATACATGTAGATACACGGGGTGGCAGGAGAGCGACCATGCTGAAACGACGTAAGTTGTTGGGCATCGCAACCCTGGTCGTGGCCGCACTGGCGGTTGGAGGCGTGTACCTGGTACACACTGCCCACGCCGACGACCTGAACCTGACCGAGGGGATCGACATCCGGTTCGATCTCGTCTCGCAGAACGACCACACCTTCACCTACCGGACAGCCCCCTTCGTGGTGGTCGAAGATGACTCCGGGGCCACCAATGTCTTGAACGATCCGGAGCATCCCGGCGAACTGGGTATGCACGAGGATGGCGTGCTGTGGATCAACCTGCCCGACGACTATACGCTCTCTGTCTACCCGCAGCACGTGGCCCCCGGCGTCATACCGAAGATGCCCACGTGGTGGAGCGACGTGGCCGCCTTCGCGGCTGCGCACCCCGGCATTAGTTGCGTCGACGACAACCAGCGGTTTGTAATGCTCGACGACGGGCAGTATAGGCCCATGGGGAGCCTGATGCTGGAACTTCTGCCAATCGACGACAACTGTCCGCCGGCACGAGTCACCCAGCCGTTCTTCATCGAGTACACCATCATACTCTCAGGTGACCTGACCGATCTGGAGCCGCCGCAGTCAGGTATGGGCGTTATCTATCGAGTCCCCGCGTCTCAAGGCTAGTCAATAGTAAGGAAGCAACCCCATGAAGCGAACTCTTGTTGCGCTGACTTTGTTGTCATGCGCGCTCGTCGGATGTCATGAGAAGAACCCGCCTCCGAAAGACAACCGAGGAATCTGTATCGTCGATGTGGCTCAGGTGACCTGGGACTGGACCTACGACAAAGACATGTATCTCAGGAGTTTTGGCCCCAAGATAAAAGTTACGGCCAAGAGGGTGAATGAAGCCATGGACCAGGTTCCGATCACGACCGACTTCGCCGTCGAGGTACTCGTCTGATCCAGCAACCCAAAGCAGGCGACACCGTCGCAACGTAAAGACGTTTTTGCCAGGAACCTTGACCCTGGGGCTTCGCTACCGCCTATGGGCTGGGCCTCGACCGTGCAGTGCCCCGGCCCGGAAGCGCCCTTCAAGATCACACTGACGGCTAAAGGTGGAGAAGTGGGCTTGGACTTGATGTCACTCCGCAATTCCACCACCCATTATGCTTACGACAATGTTCTGCATCCAGTCATGTTTTGCGGCAGGGCACACGTGCGGAGTATCAATGGTCAACCGGTTTACGTCTACTTCCCCGTGTACTCGTGGCGTGGCGCGGGCAGTCCTTTCAGCATTTCGCCATCCTCGTCGTCGAAGCCGCAGTTTGGAACGTTCATCGAGAGGACTGTCAACGATCCCGAGTCTTGGTGGAACGAGAAAGATCCGCAGCCACAGAACGCGCCGCAAGGAACGATGTTGTTGGAAACGGAAGACGAGGTACCTTCGTTTTCTCCTTGTGGCTGCGAGCCCTACGCCGACACGGACGGCGATCTCGCTCCCGATTGCACCGACGCTTGTCCGGAGGACGCGGAGAAGATCGAACCCGGCGTCTGCGGCTGCGGCCAAGACGATATGATCGACACCGACGGCGATGGCGTGGTGGACTGTCTCGATGCTTGCCCGACGAACACCTTTGGGTCGGCCGAGCCTTGTCCCCAGTGGGGCGATGCTGATGGTGACGGCGATGTGGATATGGCCGACTTCGCCGATTTCCAACGCTGCATCTACCCCAGTGCCTTGGTTTGGTATCAGACGTTGCCGCCGGAATGTAGGCGATGGGACAGCGATAATGACGGCTACATCGAAGAAGCCGTTGAATTGCAGCAATTCTTGCTTTGCTCGTCTGGCCCCGGCATTTCAGCGACGAACTGCACCGATGGGCCTCATTCCCAACCGTAGGAGGAGGGTTTCGATATGAAGATTACAGTGACAGCTTTCTTGACATGCCTCTTCTTGGCGTCTGGGCATTGGGCATTTGCACAAACTACCCAAGCCCATGGTCTCAACTGGATGCACGAGGGAGAGGATGAGCCGATCATCGTGCAGCGAGGGGCCAAGACGTATGACCCCAACCATTACGGCAAGCTGCGTATCGGTGTTCCCATGGCAGAAAGAGATAGCCTGGGGCTTGCCCTGCATACATGGAAGGGCGTTGTCGATCCACAGGTGTACACTCGGCTGGAGCAACTGGGCAAGGAGGCCGAGCGATTCCCGCAAGACTTTGACGGAGTGAGCCCTGTCAAGTTCAGGGGAATGGTTTACGTGGAGGTTGAAGTCAAGACCAAGGGCGACAGTCACGCCGTCCTCAAAAGCCTGACCGCTGCTGAGTTCCACGTCCGCCAGATCTTCAGTCAACATGCCGGGTTCATTGGCTACGCATCGAAGGAGGCCCTGGATAAGCTGGGGCAAAGCCCCAAGGTTGTGGGCGTCTGCTTGGACACCAAGCCGATACCAATAGGGGAGCCCAGGGTCCGGCGGAAGGACTTGGTATCTGTCAAGACTGAAACTGCGACTCAACCTGGTGTGGCCTCGGGGAAAGTGGATGCCAACCTTTATCGTGCGCTGGCAATCAGGGACCGCGTGCTGATGATCGGCTAACTGCGGCCCAAACTGCTGCCCAAGCTGACAGAAAACACGTCGTCTCGTGAAGCAGCCAAAATCGCTCGCGACCGCGTGCTCGCGACGCTGACGGCCGACGACTTCTCTCTCACCACTTCTAATGGAATGCTTGTCGGCCGCGTTTCTGCCGAGGGTCTGCAGAAGCTCGCGGCGCACAAGGATGTCACATCGGTGGTCTTACAC
>JBJKSL010000567.1:0-11703 GCA_046704145.1 Phycisphaerae bacterium | reverse complement strand
GCCGGTAGCGGGGTGCGCCATTGACTTCCCAGGAGCTCGGTAGCTTGGCAGAATCGTCGAGTAGCCGTGCTAAACCGAAGTCAACAACTTTTGTGACTTGGTCGGGGTGCCGAATAAGGATGTTCTCAAGTTTTACGTCCCGGTGTACCACTTGGTGGGTCTCAAGAACGTACGCGAGTGCACTCGCGATGTCCGCCACAATGCGCCGAGCCAATGCATGTGGAAAGCCGCCTTGAGAGTCGACAAAGGCACGATGAAACTCCTGCAAAGTCGGCCCGGGAACAAATTCCATGACAATAGCAGGGCGTCCGTCAATGTTGGTCGTTGAGTATCCTTCCACAATATTGGGATGCCGGCAGTCACACAGAAATGAAGCTTCAAAGAGAAAGCGAGTGCTGTAATCGGAATCAAGTGGTCCGGCGTATACTTTTAACGCATATTGTGCGTCGCCCCGTCGTACAGGATAGACCTCGGCCAACGTGCCGCTGCGAGGTGGTCCCACAACGGTATAGCCATTGTACGTGCCTCCTACACTGAGCAAGCTATGCATTTAGTTCACCATTGAGCTCCGGTGCGTGCTCAGGCTTCGTAATATCGGGAACAGGAAGGTGTAAGCCTGAGTAAGATCAGGGAACACGGGAGTACCTAAGAGTAACGGTTCGCAGGCATGATAGCGACGTAGTACCCTGCGCCGCAGCCGAATCGACAACCGCGTTAAGCCATCGAGCATCCTGAGTACCTGAGGATGGTCGTCCACCAGAATCGAGTATGGGTAGCCAGTTACCAGTTGAGCAAGCGTCTCTCGCTTTCCGCTGCGATGGTGGGGGACAATGTGAACAGAGTCTAGTAGAGAGAGCAGACCGGTGGCTTTAAGCTGTTGCTCTCTCAATCTTTGGTCGGCGAAGGTAAGCAACGCTACATCGACTGGGTGTGTTCTCAGTTTTCTAAGGAAGGGCCTCACATCGGCATACACGAACTCGGCCGAGCGACGAACAATCCGAGTAAAGTCGGAGCGGAGTCGCTTCGCGTCTTTTTCGGGTAGCTCTAACGCCGACAGGTGGGAGTCGAAACTATACGGCGAGTCGTGCATGCCATCCGTAACCGCCGAGAAGGTGCGGTAAAATCGAGCCTTGGTGACCTTCGCCAACTTGGCAGCTTGACAAAGGGCGTTGAGAAAATCGCTCGTATTGAACAGCGTGTGATCAAAGTCGATGACAGCTATGGCCGCATTCTTGGACATCTTCTCCCCTTCAGCGAGACTGCAAATACAACCGGTATCTATGTTACCCGATACGAGGAAGGAAATCAGGCAAGGCGGGATTCTGCCAACTCGGTGATCGCTTAGACATGCAACACTGAGGGAATGGACTGCGATTGAGAGCTCGTAAGCTAAGGTCAATTATCCATACTATCTCATCGGGAATGAGAAGCCATAAGTCCTGTGAATGCCAAGGATTACGCCGTCACGATTCTGGCAAGCTCTGGACGATTATGGCGGCGTCGGGTAATTGTGCCGCAACCGACGCCATAACCGCTGGTTGCGTGCTATGCCGCGAGGTCGTGGAGCCAGTACGCTCTGCAATGCCACAGGAGCCCACGTCGGATCGTCGGCGCTGGGTGTGCCTGACCATCGGTCTTGTATACAAGACCGTCGGTGAGGCACACCTTGCCCAAATCGAGTCTCGACCACTCGGGCAGGGCGAATTCCGCCACGACAGCCTTGGTCTCAAGGTCCACTTCCAGCTTGGAAACGAAGGTCTTCAGCACATCCCGTAGTGCCGCTGACGGGAGCGTCGGCAGGATCTCGCCCAATACCCGCAACTTGGCGCACACCGACTCAGCGATGGCAGCCGGATCGTCGGGAGCCAGGCTGACCTCAACGGCGCGGCGCATCTCGGCGTCGATCGCCCTGATCCTTGCCTGCCATGCCTGCAGATCGCTTTTGACGGCTTCCTTGCCAACATCATCAAGGTTGGCGATAGCGAACCGAATTCGCTTCGCCAACAGGTCCTTTTCCGCCTGCAGCTTGGCGGCATCTTTCCTGCCGCTACGGTCTCGGCGCAGCTCTTCCCTCGCCATCTTCTCAATCTGCGGGCGCAGATGATCGGCTTCGAACAGAATGAGCTGCAGAGCACCGACGACCGCCCGCTCAAGAGGCTCAGCACCAATCATGGTCTTTGGCACCTTGCTCGATGGAGCGCCTTGTGCGCGGGTGATCTGGTATGAGCGCCACTTCATGCCCGGCTTGCCGGTGCGCCGGCCGGACATAGGAAGCCCGCTTTGCTTGGCGGTAAGAATACCGGTCAGGATGAAGTCGCTGTCGGTATGCCGACTGCGGTGTTTGCGTTGGGTCTGCCCAGTGGCAAGAGCATCCAGTCGCTTCTTCTGCTTGGCTTCGGCTGCCGGCCGGAGCGACTCGTCCAGCATGCCCTTCAGCGCCGGCTCTTCACGCTCAAACCAGTCCGACGCCAGCCGCACTTCGCGAGCAGGGCGGCCATTTGCCAGCTTAGTCGTCGATGAGTTGCGCTCGATAGGACCGTTCTGCCCACGGGCATAGTAGATGGCGGACGTAAACAGGTTCGCGAGACCGGTGCCGAGGTATATGGGGTTGAGCAGGATGCCGCGCACGGTCACCGAGTACCACAACCCGCCCCGTGGAGCCGCTATGCCCCGGTCGTTGAGATCCTGAGCGATGCGACCATAGCCCCAGCCATCCTGGAAGTGACGCCTGAAGATCTCTTGCATGACCTTCACGCATTCGGGGTCACCGGGCACGAGCACGATGCGCTCGTTCTTCTGCTTGATGTAGTGCGCCGGCACGCCGCTCTTCTCATTGCGTCCAAACCGCTCGACCACGGTGCCGGAGCCGTCACCCGTGAGCTTGACCTGCGTGCCGTCGGGGAGGTTACGGACGATGTGCTTGGGGGTTCCGTCTTCAGCGGTGTACAGCCTGTCCAGTCCATAGGGCGGCGATTTGCAGTGGGCGCTACGGCCCTCATAGAGCGAGAACGACAACCCGCGCGTGACGTTGTGGGAGAGGCTGCGCACCTGTTCGTTGCTGGCGTACAGCCTCATACTCTGCAATACGTCGCCAAGTTCGCCGTCCGGAGCGTCGTCCTTCACGAAGACGACCTGGACGCCGGCGGCGCGCAGCTCGTAGATCATGCTCATGCCGTGCGCGGTGCCTGCGCGGGTGAACCGCGTGCAGTCCTGGAGCAGCAGTACCTCGAAGTCGTCCTGCTCACGCTTGCGGCAGATAATCTGGTCGATGTCCGTGCGGATGCCGGGGATCGATCCACTCACGCCCGCCAACTCGACCACGCCGGCCCGCACCATCCCATGCTCACGCGCATACTGCTCGACCAGTACGTGTTGAGCGTCGATGCTCGTATCGATCTGCCCGGCTGAACTGCACCGGGTCAGCTCGATGTACCGCTTACCTTCTAACTTCTTCCCTTTCATCTTTACCTGCCTTGCGTCTGGTGATTTCCTGGCGGACCATTTCCGCGAGGAGGAGCCCCAACGCTGACTCGAACCGGCGCTGCTCCGACGCCGTCTGCCGCCGGGTGGCGACAGTCATCTCGATCGCTCGTCTCGGTCTTGTCGGCTTCATCTGGTGACTTCCCAGGCAGGATTCAGGTTCACGAAGACGGTCTTCATCGATGACCTATTCATATTGGCCGCCCCGATGCCCGAGTCCTTGGACATTTTCCTGAATTCTTCACCACCGCGCCGGCCCCATGCACCTGCACGCGCAAGCCGGTGTTGGCTCGTAATGCCCGCAGCGCCAGTTCCCCATATATTCCCCAAAATCGCGGGTTGCGTAGGGTCGCGAAGGGACGCGTGATGTCCCTCCAAGCCTCGCATAAGTGCCTGAAATCAAGCACCTTCCCGCATTTTCGGCCCCATGAGCCGTATCTCTTTCGCAGCCCGTGTTTAAAGTCCCCCCCTCTCCGTTCTTTTTTGGATCCCGCTTGTAAGTACTGAAGCCCCGGGCACTTGCATCCTGGGGCTTTCGTCATTTCAGGCCGGCTGTCCCGAAACTGTCCCGAAGGGCACAACATCACACAAACAGTGCAGGCGCCCATGCCCGGGCTGCATCAACGAAATAGCCGGGAAACGCCAGCATACGCCACTGATGACATGCTCCAGGGCCTGGGGCTCGGATTCGGCTTGCGAGCGGCAAGATGTGGTTCCGCCAGACTGATTGCTCCTGTCGCGAGAGAACCCGGGATCGCTCCGACGCGATCCGAGCCGGAAAACGGCAGGCTAGCACCGCCGGTCGATTCTCTCCAAGCTCGGTTTCGGCGAGCACTCTCTTCAACTCCGCAACGGTTCGGTTTGCGGATCCTGCGCCTATGGTTCGGTTATCATGCGGCGTCAACTGAACGGGAGAACACAACGTCATGGACTTCTGCAAGATCTGGATCGAACAGTGCGAGGCCACTCGAAACATTGAAGGCGAGTTCGGCACGGAAAAGCTCTCGAATACCTCATCGGCGAAGTTCCTGAACTTCCTTGAGGCCGCGGAGACCCATGCCGACTTTCGGGCGGAGATACCTCTACGATGACTGTGACGACCCCGAGGAACTTGAGGAGATGGAGGACGTCCGGCAGGATGATATCCGCAACTCGGCCAGAGACCTGCTCCTGGTGGAACGGGCGAAAGAATGGCTGGTTGAGGATGGCCAGTGAAATTCTTGTTTTGATGGTGCCAGGGAGGGAGTTGAGCCATGGCTCGCAAGCTGTCCGAGATCCTAAAGGAAATGTCCGAGCTACTGCTGCGGAATCCCAAAGCCATTCCAACCTCGGAGGCCGCTCATCTTGCATTGATGTTCGCCAACATTGCCTGGAACGAAACGGTGGGAATGGTCCATCATCGGGAACACTACCGTCCAAGCTGGGAGCTTATCGAGGCGGACAACCCGGAAGTGTGGAGCGAGTTTAAGTCGAATGACGTTGACGGAATGATTGACGAGTTGGTTGAGTTCAAACAGCAGCACTACCTGGATGACCGCCGCCGTATCCTCTCCTGCGGTATACCTGATGGGAGAATTCGGGTGGATTGGCTGCCCCCCGCGGCACCTGGAGTCGATCCCAAATGGGAAATGCGGTTATACGGTCTGGTCCGGACAGGAAGGCGGGAGGAGGCCATCCGCTTCTTGCGCACAACTCAGCGCATATCCCGAAATGAAGCAGCCGGACGAGTAGCAGTCATCGCCGCGACACTGGGCATCAGACACATGTAGGCCTTAAGGCACTCTGCCCATACGCCGAAGAAGTGGATCTTTCCACGGATTTTCTTGCAGTATTGGCCAGTTGCAGCACTGTCAGGCTGAGTTTGCGCTGCTCGCGGATTTTCGAGCGTAGGCCATGTGGTATGCGATGGGGACGACGACCAGCGTGAAGAGAGTGGAGACGGCCAGCCCGAAAATCAGCGCCCAGGCCAGGCCGGCGAAGATGGGATCCAGCGTGATCGGCCAGGCGGCCAGCATCGCCGCCCCCGCGGTCAGAAAGATTGGTCGCGTGCGCAGGGCGCCCGCCTCCAGCAGGCAGAGGCGGAGTGGCTTGCCCTGCTTCTGCCGTTCCTCGACGAAATCGATCAACAGGATCGAGTTGCGCGTAGCAATCCCGGCCAGGGCAATGACGCCGATCATCGCAGTGGCGGTGAAATACACCGGGTTGGGCCATCCTCCGACCGGCCGACTGGTCAGCAGGTTGAGCAACCAGAAGCCGGGCACGATGCCAATGATCGACAGAGGTAGAGCGATGAGTTGAATCACTGGCAGCAGGTAGCTACCCGTCTGGTACATGAGCAGAATGTAGATGCCCAGAACCGCCACGCCGAAAGCCACTCCAAGGTCGCGAAACACACGCAGGGTGATGTGCCACTCACCTTCGCCGGAGAAGTTCACGTCGTAGGAGGCGAGCGTCGAATCCGCTCGGACCTTGTCCTCCAGCATGAAGACGGCATCAGGGGGAGGCAGGCCGGCTGTGTCGGCGAACACGTACACCAACGGCCGCAGATTCTTGTGGTAGACGGGCTGATCTATGGTCGTTTGCTCAAAGGTACCTAACTCAGAAAGCGGCACGTGTTCTCCCTGAATGTTGTCGATCGTGAACTGCTGAAGACTCGCATTCTGGCTCCGCTCCGCTCGTGGAAGCCGAACCGTGATCGGCGGGGGCGACAGTTGGCTGGGCAAGCGCAGTGTCGTAGGCGTGCTGCCCTTGACGACGCCTTCGAGCCAGGCGGAGATCTGCTGATCGCTGATCCCGTGCCGGGCGGCCCGGCTTCGATCGACCTTGAAAACCGTTTTCTGCTGAGGGGCCACTATTACGTCATCGATGTCCACTACCTCGGATGTCTCGGCCATCAGTTGCCTGACCCTGTGGGCCGCTGTGACCAGTTCTTCGTAGGACTGGCCGCGAGTCCCGTAGACTTCGGCGACGAGAGTCGCGATCACCGGAGGGCCGGGTGGCGTCTCGACGATCTTGATGTTTGCATCCAGCGGATGGGCAATTCGTTTGAGCCCCTTGCGCAAACGCAGGGCGATCGCGTGGCTCTGCTGCTCTCGACGATGCTTGCCAGCCAGGTTGAAGATGATATCGGACACATGCGGCCCCTCTCGCATGTAGTAGTGTCGAACCAGCCCGTTGAAGTCGATCGGACTGTGTGTGCCGGCGTAGGTGGCGACGTCTGTGACTTCCGGCACGCGGACGAGGTGATCGGCCAGAGCGTGGGTGGCCGCCTCGGTGGTCTCCAGGGTTGTCCCCGCGGGCATGTCGATAACCACCTGAAGCGTGTCCTTGTTGTCAAATGGAAGCATTTTGAGCGGCACGCGTTCCGTCAGCACCAGCCAGCCCGAAAATGCCAGCAGCAGTAATATCACGGCAATGATGACCCAACGCAGCCAGCGGTGGTTCAGGACGGGTTCCAGTACGGCACAGTAAGCACGGTATAGAGTTCCCTCCTCGAGTGTGGCGGGCGGGGCATGCTCGCCCTCAGGAGCGTACCTGAGCATGTGATAGCAAAGCCACGGCGTGATGGTGAACGAGACCACCAGGCTCATCAACATCGCGACCGGCACGTTCAGGGCCATGGGGGCCATGTAGGGCCCCATCATCCCGGTGATGAAGAACAGGGGGATGAAAGAAACGATGACCGCCAACGTGGCCAGGATAATGGGAGGTCGGACTTCGCTCACAGCCAGAATCACGGCGTGGTAGCGATCCTCTCGCCCCGTCTTGAGGTGACGGTGCACGTTTTCGACATCGACGATCGGGTCGTCGACGACCAGCCCCAGCGAAAGGATGAGGGCGAACAATGTCACGCGGTTGATGGTGTAGCCGAGCAAATAGTTGACCAGCAGAGTGATGCTGAAGGTGATCGGCACCGCCAGCGCGATGATGATTCCTTCCCGCCATCCCAGGCTGTAGGTTAGCAGCGCCACAACGACCACCAGAGCAACTGCCAGGGCCTCAACCAGGTCATTGACCTTGTCGTTTGCCGTCCGGCCGTAATCCCGGGTTACTCGCAGATAGACCCCCGCGGGCAGGGCCTGCTTTTTGAATTCCTGCGCCGCGTTCTGAATGCCCTGGGACACCCAGACGGCATTGGTCCCCTTTCGCTTGGCCACGGCAACGGTCACCGAAGGATAGTCGGTAAAACGCTCGACGTCCGCCGGCAAAGTCCGCTCCACGGCGGCGGGATCGTAGGGGCCGTACGCCTGGGGGCCAAAAGCGATCCGCGTATAGGTCTCGGCCGGGGCCGGCCCGTCGCGAACTTCGGCCACGTCCTTCAAGAGCACCGGCCGGAGGTTGTCCACGAACACCACGAGGTTGCCCGCCTCCTCGGCACTGGCCAGGAATTGCCCGGCCTCAAAACGGACCACCCTGTCCGTCCGCAGGAGATCGCCTCCGAGCAGAGAGACGTTCGCCGCCCGCAGGGCCATCTCGATGTTCTGTAGCGACACCCGATGGGCGGCCATGCGCGTCGCGGAAACATGAACGCTCACCTCGCGAGGTCTTCCACCTTCGATGTACGTGCGTCCGGCGTTCGGGACCGACTGCAAGCGAACCCGCAGTTCATCGGCCATCCGTCGCAGTTCGTAGTCGCTGTAGGTCGGGCTGTAGAGCGTCAGATTGACGATCGGTACATCGTCTATCTCCTTCGGCTTTACCACCCAGCTGGTGACCTCGGCGGGAATGTGATCGATGTTTGAGTGCAGTTTGTTGTAGAGCTTGACCCAACTATCCTCGCGGTTCTGCCCGACGTAGAATCGGGCCGTGACCACTGACCGGCCCGGATAACTCGTCGAATAGACGTATTCCACTCCGTCGATCTGGTAGAGAAGCTCTTCGAGCGGCGTGGTCACCTGACGTTCGACTTCGCGGGCCGAGGCGCCGGGAACGCTGACCAGGACATCCGCCAGGGGGACTACGATCTGGGGATCCTCTTCCCTGGGGGTGACGAATAACGCGACAGCCCCGGCGATCAGACTGATGAGGATCAGCAGGATGGAGAGGTTCCCCTTCAGGAAGGCCTCGACCACCCGCAGGATAAGCCCGTGCGATGGAGCCTCGTGCTCGCTCATGGGGTCACGACCTCCTCGCCGGCCTTCAGCCCGGAGAGGACCTCGACCTTATGGGCATGACGCTTCCCCAGCGTCACGAACCGCCGGTGGATGTAACCCTCGGCACTCAGCGTGTGCACCAAATGCAGTTGCCCTACCTCACTCACAGACGACAGGGGAATCACCAGCGCCTCGTAGTGGCCGACGGTCACCTCGATATGCCCGGCCATGCCGCTAAAGAACGTCGGATTAGCAGGCAAAGAGACTTTCACGATCACCGTGCGCGTCGGCGGGCTGGCCTGACGGACGACGTCGCGGACCGTCCCTGGGAAACTGCGGCCCAGAGCATCAACGTACACCGACAGGGCCGTCCCTGCCTTTAAGTGCCCTACGAGCGATTCCGCGACAACCGCGTGTAACTCCGGCTCCTGCGAGCTCTCGAGAAGAAACATCTTTTGCCCGGGGCTGACCATGTCGCCAATCTCGACCCACTTGCGAATCATCGTTCCGTTGAACGGGGCCATGATGACTGTGTAACTAAGCATGACCTGGGCCTGGTTCAGCGAAGCTTGGCTTGCGGCTTTCTGGGCTTTGAGTCTTTCGATCTCCTTCTGCGATGCGGTCGCGTTTTGGCGGGCAGCCTGCACTCGGGCTTGGGCTTCCTCGTTGAGCGCCCGCGCGCGATCGAGTTGTTGGCCGGTGGCGGCCTGTCTCTTGTAGAGATTCTCATACCGGTGCCAGTCGGCGAGGACCTGGGCTGCTTTGGCCTGAGCCGACTCGAGTTCCGCCTGGGCGACCGCCAACTGGGACTCGGCTGCGGACACGGCCGCTTCCGTGGCCTTCACCTGAGCATGGGCCTGATTCAAACGCGCCTTGATCTCCCCGTCGTCCAGACGGGCAAGGACCGTCGCTGGAGACTTCTCGCTATGTCCGTCGGGGCCTACCACGGCCTGACCGTCGCGGACGAGGATTTCTCGCACCTGCGCCATAACTCGGCTGGATACCTGGGCTTGAACGCGGGTTTGAATCGTACCGACCTGCTCCACCACCATCGGAAAACTCTCGCTGGTCGCACGTTGGGTCCGGGGAGCAGCAGGTCGAGATCGAGACAGTAGGGGGCCGGGCTGGATTTTGGCAACGAACGCCCCAGACAACCACAGCATGACCAGGACCAGAAGTCCGCCTAGCCCGAGCAACTTGGCGGCTTCCGCAGCGAAACGCTTCATCTGCAGCGTACGCCTGCTCATGGAGCGCCTCCCACCCCATCCGCGAAGTCGCCCAGTGCCCGGCGCAGGACTGCCCGGGCGATCTGCCCCTCAAATGCTGCCGAGCTGTAGGTCACCTCGGCGCGGTTCCAGGCGAGTTCCGCCTGCAGTAACGCATCGACCGTGACAAGTTGGTTGCGATAAAGCTCCTGCGTGTCCTCCAGGCCCTGTTCCGCCCACCGCTTCTGTTCCGCGCCCACCTTGATCTTGGCTATCGCGTCCTCCATCCCGGCCACGGCCTGGTGCACTTCGAGGGCGATATCCAGGGCGATTTGCTGCCCACGCTTGGTTGCTTCCTGGACGCGGGCCTGAGCCTCGCGGACGCGGGCCAGCGTCAGGCCGCCCTCAAAGATGTTCCAGCTTGCCTGCACGCCCGCCATCCAACTCTCGCGGGCGTCGGTGAGATCTCGGCTGTTCCATTCGTAGTGGGCATTGGCCGAGACCTGCGGCACAAGTGCGCCTTGGGCAGCTTTGACCCTGGCTTGGGCGGCGGAGATCAAGGCATCTACGGCCGCCATTTCCGCGCGCTTGTTCAACGCCTCTTCCGACAGGGCGTAGGAGTCCTCTTTCGGAAGCTGAGGCGAGGTGGGCGGCGGGACTGCCTCCGGGATCTCGCCAGCGTGAATTCGCCGGACCAGAAGTCGTTCGAGCGCCGCCTGAGTCTTGTTGGCACTGCCGCGGGCAGCAACCAGGTTTCCCTCGGCTTCAGCCCGGTTGGTCTTCAGACGTAACACTTCGCTGCGCAGCGCCATCTGGAACTCCCGACGCTGCTCCGCCAGATCTTCGTTCGCCTGGGCTACTTTGACCGCTCGCTCGGCCACCGCCACGAAATCCATCGCCTGGAGCCACCGATAGTAGGTTTCGCAGACGGCCCCCGTGAGCTTGTTCCGGGCAGCCAACAGGTCGGCTTCCTCAGATACTCGCCCCTGCCGGGCCGCTCGCGTGTTGTACAACCGGGTGCCGCCGTCCAAGAGCAGCCATTGCCCCTCGACACGCATCGCGTTGTTCTGCTTTTGCCCGGGGCTGTTGAAGTTCATGTTCGGATTCGCCCTCTTCTGGTTGATGATGTACATGAGGGCATAGACCGGATTGTCCGTGGCGCTGTAACTCTCGGAAAGAATCAGACGCGGATAGAACGTGGCCTGGGCCTGACGGACTTGCGCCGCCGACGCCTCGATTCGTTGCTGAATCTGTTCGAGTTCGGGGCTGGCCGAAAGCGCTTCCGCGATTGCTTTGTCCAGCGTGAGGACTTGACTCGCCGGCTTGGTGGTCGAAGACTTTTCCGAGCCGTTCCATCGCCTGAGCATCGCCACTCGACGGCTAGCCGTCGTTGGATACGAACGCTGCTCGGCTTCACAGCCTAGGAGGAAAGGCAGGAAGCATATGAACGAACAGATGCATGCAGCACCACTCGGCCTTACCGCAAGGACTCCTCCCATGTGCCTATGCTCCCACCGTTCTCCTGGTTATATCTGAAGGATAGCGCGGATCAGTCCTGGCGGGCATCCTGTAGTCAGCTTTTTTCTCGTCCCCACGATTTACGTGGAGACAGAATAACGTCTCTAGACCAGTGGTTCACGATCTCATCAGTCGAAGCTCCGTTCCGTTCGCTGGTGAACGCGGAGCGGTCGAGGCGAGGCTTTCAGTGGCAATAAATCGTCCCTGGTCGTCAACACCTGTAATGCAGCCGACTTCAACCAGGACGGTAGCGTGAACGACATGGATCTGCAGATCTTCATCGTCTGCGCCACCGGCCCGGCGGTGCCCTACAACCCGTCCGCACTGCCTGCTGGCTGCAATCCTATGCCGGTAACCGACAACATTATCGCCGCCGACTTCGACCACGACGGCGATGTGGACATAAC
>JBJKSL010000566.1:0-3280 GCA_046704145.1 Phycisphaerae bacterium | reverse complement strand
GCGGAATTCCGCCACATTTACGTTTTGCCCCACGCGGCCGGTATCGACGTATAATAGATGTATCTCAAGTCTCTTGGCACGCTGAAATCCCGGGAGGTGTCGCATGGCGAACGTACCGCTGAAGCGCGGCATGCTGATCCGGCATCAAGAACACATTTACGAGGTTGCCGACTGGCAGGAGCATCATGCAGGCAAACAGAAGCCGACGGTGCACGTTGCCCTGCGTGACATTCGCGACGGCCGACCGGTGGACCGCACGCTTAACGATCTGCTGCCGATTGCCGAGGTCGACCGCGGATACCACAAGGTGCAGTACCTCTATCCGCGCGGCCAGACGCTGATCTTCATGGATGCCGAAAGCTTCGAGGAGTACGAACTGCCCGCCTCCGTGCTTGGCAATCAGACGGTGTTCCTGATCGAAGGGGGCGAATATCGCGGCACGATTATCGACAACGTCTTTACCATGGTCGACGTGCCCGACGTGGTAGTCATGAAGGTACAATTCACTGCCCCGGCCGAGCATGCGGTGGGCACGGCATCAAATGTCACGAAGGAGGCACGGCTGGAAAACGGCCTGGAAGTCCGCGTGCCGCTGTTCATCAAGACCGGCGACAATATCCGCGTCGATACGCGCTCAAAAACCTACTCAGGCAAGGAACACGCTTGAGTGCCGGTTTCAGTAGTACCCCCATCGTGTTAGAAATGCATGACCACACGCAGGCCGGCGACGAAGGCATCGCGACCGGCGCGATCCCCACCGGGGTTGGTGATGTACTGGAAGTCGGGGCTGATGGTCAGCCAGGGCAGCGCGTGGCAATTGTAATAGAGTTCGTAAACTGATTCGCGCGAGGCGGTCGGTTGAATCAGTTGCAGCCGGTCGCTCATGATGCCCTGGGCAAAGCCGAATCCGAGCACGTCGTCGTCACGGCTGGGCAGCAGACCCTTATATTGTGCGCCAATGCTCCAGAAATCTTCGATCTCGTTGACCTCGTCGTCGGCATAGCCGTAGCGGAAGAACATGCCGAGGCCCTGTTGATCCGCGTCATTGAGGTTCTCCTTCCAGAGCATCTGATCCATGTTGAATACGAAGCCGAGGTCGTCGCGTTTGGAGGGGATCAGTGTCACGTCGTCTCGGGTAAACACGTCTTTGGGCTGCGGGTCATACCAGAGTATGAAGCGATAGTCGCCCGGCAGCTTCCCGCGGCGTGTTTGCCAGGAAGGAGTCAGACCGATCTCCAATGCGCCGAAGAAGTAATCCTCGCCGTGGAAGGCCGTCTCGAAGCCGCTGTGGGTGGAGACGGCCTGGGCATCCGCAACCGCCAAGGTGGCGTACAGCCAATCCGTCGGCGTGACGCCCAATACCATGCCCATGCCGTAATCCGGCAGGGGCAGATTGCCCGTGTTGATCAGCGCCGAGTTGAGGAACTGCGTAACCTCCCAGTTGGCGTAGGCGTTGGTGTCGATGTCGACCGCCAAATCCATCCTGCCGAGCTTGAGTCGCACTTTTTCGTCGAGGAAGCGCTGCTCGTACCATAGTTCGCGAACGTAGATGGGGTGGTCGCCGGTCGCATCGCCGTTCACGCCGAACAGGTCGCCAACGCGATCGTCGATGGCGTCGTTCCAGCCGCCTTCGCCCAGGGCGTAAATCGTGCCCCCCTTCCAGAGTCCCATGGCGGCCGTGTCCAGCGTGATCTCCGGATTGTAGCTACCGGTTATGCGGTGCCCGTGATGCGTGTTCACGCCGCCGTGGACGTTCTGCTGGTAGATGGAGCTGAGGTATAGGTCCGCCGTGATGCCCTTGGCCTCGAGGTCCTTGCGAAACCCGCCCCAATCGCCCGTGAGCCGCTTGTTGTGGAGCACATCCAGGAATGGCTCGACGGTTTCTGCCGGTTGAGTAGCGGGCTGCGTGGCCGGCTCGGCCTGGATCGGCGGAGGTTTGCCGGCGGCGTTTTCCTCCGACTCTACACGTGCATCTGCCTGAGCCAGTGCATTGGCCGCCCAGAAGGTCACAGTCATCAGAATTACGAACAGGGTAAGACTTCGTTCTCTCATGCCTCTCATGCAGCTTTCCGACAACGCAGAGGTCCGTGGAAACATACCTCCGCCCTGCAGTTGGGCGGAAACTCCAGTGGCATATTCATCGGAAAACTGTGGCCATAATGGCTAGCGAAAGCTGAGCAGGGTAGATATACCCAGTCCGTGCTATGGAAGCCCTACGTGATGGGGCCTATTCCTTACGCGTCGCACCTTTGCCCAGCAACGGCAGAATGTTGCGGGCCTCGTTTTCAGCATAGTTAAAGACGGTAAAGCCGCCGGTGTTCAATTCGCGGGTGACGGCGATTTGATCGATGAGCCGGCAGATGTCATTGCGGTCGGGCCAGACGCTCACGCCGATTCCCGGATTGCAGGGCACGCCGGCAGCCCACTGGAGTTGATGGCGGACGTTGGAGGCAAACTGCGACACGTTGGGTGTGTAATCCATGGGGCAGACGAAATCGAGATAGCCTTTCTCGCACCAGAGCTTCCAGTTCTGGCCGATGCTGCCGCGGTTGGTGGTCCAGACCGGGAACACCGCCGCGGAGATCTTCACACCGGGTCTGGCCGCTCGCACGCGTTCGGACACGCCGGCCACCACTGCGGTGATGTTGTCCTGCCGCCAGTCCAGCCACTGCTCGCGAGTCTTGGGATCCTGCCGCGTGTCGGCCGGCCAGTGCTCGACCTTGTGGCCGATGACCTTCTCGAAACGCTCGCGGCAACCGGCGCAGAAGCAGCCGTCGGCGTCAGGGTAGCGGATGTAGTCAAAGTGGATGCCATCGACATCGTACTTGGTGGCCACCTCGAGCATGGCGTCAATCTCGAGCTGGCGATTGGTGGGATTGGACGGGCAGAGCCAGTCCTTGGCCTGCCCGCTATATGTCACCTGCGTACGCCCCTCGGCTCTGAGCCGCTCGATGAACTCCTTGGGCGTACGGCTGCTGAGGTTAAAGTTCACCTTCCATACGTGGCACTCGACGCCGTACTTCTTGCAGGCCGCCAGGCACTCGGCAAGCTGGTCGCCGCGAGTGGCCACCTCGGGCGAAACGGGGAGAACGCTGCTCTGGTAGTAGGCAACTCCGCCCCAGAGCATGTTGGGCAGAACAGCGGTGAAGCCGTTCTCGGCGAGGATGCGGATGCTCTCGTCCCAACTGAGGCCGTTGACACCGAAAGCACTATGGCACCAGAACGCACGGTGCTCGCCCGGCACTGAGGGCTGAGCGAGGCAGTACGCTTCGATCAGCGC
>JBJKSL010000565.1:0-2763 GCA_046704145.1 Phycisphaerae bacterium | reverse complement strand
ACAACTCCAGCGGTCAATGTAACGTACCGACGTACAGCGACTTCATCGAGATCGCGGCGGGCAAGGCTCACAGCCTGGGGCTGCGGTCTGGCGGTTCGGTGCTAGCCTGGGGCGACAATTCCAGCGGACAGTGCAACGTGCCGGCGGAGAGTGATTTCATTGCCATTGCGGCTGGCAAAGCCCACAGTCTTGGCTTGCGTCAGGACGGGTCGATTCTCGGCTGGGGTGACAACACTTCCGGCCAATGCAGTGTGCCCGAGCCTAACGAAGGGTTCATCGCCATCGCAGCGGGCGACAAACACAGTCTCGGCCTGAAGACAGACGGGGCGATCGTGGCGTGGGGTAGCAATGCGTACCATCAATGCGATGTGCCACTGCCTGACACAGGGTTCATCGCCATCGCCGCGGGGGCCAGCCAGAGTGTGGCCATTCGTGCCGATCGCGACAACGATGGCATTCCCGATGTGCTCGACAACTGCCCCGACCTGCACAATCCCGATCAACTGGACCTCGACGGCGACGGCGTGGGCGACGGTTGCGACATGTGTCTGGACGCCGTGCCCGGGGCGAGGGTCAACGCAGACGGTTGCCCCGCCGACATCATCGGCGATTTTGACGGCGACGGGGACGTCGACGAAGAGGATCTCGACCGCTTTATGACCTGCGGTACGGGCCCTGGCATAGCTGGTCCTCCATCGGGCTGCTCGGGTGCAGACTGGCTCGAGGCGGACATCGACGGCGACAACGATGTGGACGCGATCGACTTCGCCCACGTGCAGCGATGCCTTTCCTTGGGCGGCATGCCGGCAGCGCTTGACTGCGTGAAGTAATTCCTGCATACATTAGACCAGTCTACTTTTGCTGGTGGCGCGATAATCCCTGTTGCCATACGCATGGAAGGAGCTGTTCCTATGCCGCGAGCCTTTTACCTGAGTGCCCTGATAGTGTCGTCCATTCTCTGGCCGATCGGTGCTTTTGCTGCGGAGGCGGAGGAGCATTCACCCGTCCTGCTCTGGCCGGACGGGGCACCCGGCGCAAAAGGGCAGACGGAAAATGACAAGCCTTGGATTTCGCCATGGCTCCCTGCGGCGGATCGGGCGACCGGTTCGGCCGTCGTGATCTGTCCGGGAGGCGGCTACGCGCATCTGGCCATCGATAAGGAAGGCTATGAGGTGGCCAAGTGGCTGAACCACAATGGCGTGGCAGCTTTCGTGCTGAAGTATCGTCACCGCGGCACGGGCTACGGATATCCAGCTCCGCTGCAGGATGTTCGGCGGGCGATTCGGCTGGTGCGCAGCCGTGCCAACGAGTGGCATCTCGCACCGGATCGCATCGGCGTGATGGGTTTCTCTGCCGGTGGACATCTGGCCTCTTCGGCAGGGACGCATTTCGTGCCGGGCGACCTTGCGGCGACGGATCCAGTGGAGCGGATGAGCAGTCGGCCGGACTTCATGATTTTGATCTATCCGGTGATCTCGTTCATCGAGCCGTACTCGCATCACGGCTCGTGCGTCAATCTGCTGGGCAAGACCCCCGATCCCAAGCTGGTCGAGGAGTTCTCCAACGAGCGGCAGGTCACCGCTCAGACGCCGCCCGCCTTCCTGATCAGTTCGAGCGAGGACAGAGTGGTGCCGGTCGAGAACAGCATCGCGTTCTACGAAGCCCTGCGGCGGGCGAAAGTGCCGGCCAGCCTGCACGTCTTCGAGAAAGGTCGGCACGGCTTCGGTCTGGGCAACCCCGGCACCGAATCTGCCGAGTGGCCGCGAATGGCCGAGGCCTGGCTGCGCGTGCGAGGCATACTGCCGTCCACGGCCGCTAAGCCGGTGAAGTAGCGAACCTTGCAAGTGATCCAAGAGATGCCGAAGAGGGTTTCATGACCTGAAATGGGAATTGGCTACCGAGCCCAAGAATAGGCTATTATTAGGCTACTGACAGAGGTGGCCCATGCTTTCCCTGGCGATCGACAGATTCAAATCTCATCTAATCCCGGTTAGCACCAGTTGGCTCCTGGGCGATTGTATGGAGGCCAAGGGCAAACAGGAGTTATGGACGCGGCAACGGCCGGAGGTCCTGGCGGCCTTGCGCGAGCAGGCAGTGATTGCGAGTGTGGAGTCATCAAACCGCATCGAGGGCGTGACAATTCCAAGCGAGCGTTTACGGCCGGTCGTGCTGGGCAGGTCGAGCCCCAGAGATCGCTCCGAGGAGGAACTGGCTGGGTATCGCAAGGCCTTGGATTGGATATTCGCCCGGAAGTCTGGCCTCACGATGGAGTCGAAAGTGATTCTGCACTTGCACGCCATGGCTCAAGGAGGCTTCTCCGGCGATGCGGGGCGATACAAAAAACGAGATAACGAAATCATTGAGTTCGGTCCTGGTGGTGAGCGGACTGTTCGTTTCAAACCGACATCGGCTGCAGAAACCCCAAAGACGATCCAGGCACTGTGCCGCAACTATCAGGAAGCCGCCGACGATACAAGCATCCCCCCCCTGCTGCTGGTGTCAACTTTTGTCCTTGACTTTCTGTGCATTCATCCGTTCCGAGACGGTAATGGTCGGGTTTCGCGGCTGCTGACCACATTGTTGTTGCTGCAAGCAGGTTTTGAGGTCGGTCGGTACGTAAGCCTGGAGCCCATCGTCGAGGAAGGCAAGGTTGATTACTATCGTGTTCTGGCAGAGTGCTCGCAAGGTTGGCATGAGGGACGCAATGAGCTCGTTCCGTGGTGGAACTACTTCTTGGCAACGTTGCGCAGGGCATACCAAGAG
>JBJKSL010000564.1:0-2729 GCA_046704145.1 Phycisphaerae bacterium | reverse complement strand
CATCGCCCTCAACGAGCCGGTGCGGCCGGATTACCCTCTATCATCACAAATGCCGCCCCCCCTGTCCAGTGCCGGGGCTCTTGATATGCCATGTAGGGTGTGGCAAGAAAAAGTTGTCCAGCCGCCCTCGGCTGTGTTTCCATAGCCGAAATCCCCCAGCCGAGGGCGGCTGGGCTACGACTCGTCAAAGAAACTGGCCATCAATCGCAACGTCTTGCCGACACCGGGACCGGCCGGACGCCGGTCCCGCAGGAGGAGCCCGGCGGGGGGCAGCCATGATTTGGAAATGCTCGGGTCGGTTTCAACCTGCTACGCGAGCGGCACCCATGGCGACGTGGGGGGCTGGTTCGTGGGTGCGGGTCGGTTCGACGAAGGCCAAGCGGGCGGGCGGCCGCACGGGTTCTTGGGCTTCGGGAGCCGTGGCCTTGCCCAGTTGCTTTTCGATCTTGGCGATGATGTCGCTGAGCTTCTCCTCCTGCATGCCAGCCGGTGTCTGGCGACGGGCCAAGCCGTCGGCGGCGAGCATCTCCTCGATGCGGCGGTTGGCGAGGATCACGGTGGAGTGGTTCTTGTTGCCCATAAAGCGGCCGATCTCCGGAAAGCTCATATCCGTATGCTTTCTCGCGAGATACATCGCTATTCCGCGCGCCAGCGCTATCGTCCGTGTTTTTCGCGACGTATGGAGATCGGCCGGAGTCAGACCAAAATACATGGCAACCGTCTGATCGATCTCCTCGAGGCCCAGCACGCGCTGGGTCCGCTGCAAGTGGTCCGCCAGAGCCTGGCGGGCGAGGGATGGCGTGATGGGCTGGTGAGAAACCGTGCTGAACATGACCAGCTTGAGCAGGGCGCCCTCCAACTCGCGTACGTTGGCGGTCAAGCTCTGGGCGATGTAGGCGATGACTTCGTCGGATACCGGCTTGGTGGTGACCTGTGCGGCCCGCTTACGCAGAATCTGGCAGCGCATATCGAAATCCGGCGCCTCGATGCGGACGACCATGCCGGATACGAAGCGGTTGATCAGATGCTCGCTGAACTGGCCGATGAGCTTGGGATGCGAGTCTGAGGCCAGCACGACGTGTTTGCGGGCGGCGTCGATGGCGTTGAAGGTGTGCAGGAACTCTTCCTGGGTGCCCTTTTTGCTGGCCAGGAAGTGGACGTCGTCGATGATGAGCACGTCGAGGCTGCGATAACGCTGGCGGAAGGCCTCCATGTTGTTGGAGCGGACGGCCAGCACGTAGGCATTGATGAACTCATCGCCGGTCAGATAGGCCCAGCGGCAGTCTGGATGCTTTTCGGCCAGTTCGTTGGCCAAGGCGTGCAGCAGATGGGTCTTGCCCAAGCCTGATCCGCCGTGGACGAAGACGGGGCTGCAGCCTTCGGCGCTGCCCTCGGTGATGCTGCGAATGACGGAGACGGCCAGCCGGTTGGCCGAGCCGACGACCAGATCCTCGAAGCGGCCGCGCAGCTTCTTGGGCGGTAAGGCTTGGCCGTGGCGACGTGTTTCGCGGGCCACTCGCTCGGGATTCTTGGCGATGAACTCCGCCTGGGAATCGAGCTGCCGCTTGCGCAACGCATGCAGAAGCTTGGGCTCGACGGTGATCGAGACCTGCATCTCGCGTCCGGTGACTTCCTGGGCGATGGCGGCGACGTCGTCAGCGAAGTGCCGCTCGATCCAACCGCAGATGAATGCGTTGGGAGCGCTGACCTTCACCAGTCCGTCAGCCACGATGATCTGGGTCGAGTTCTTGAACCAGACCTTGTATCGCTGTGGCCCAAGTCGTTGTTCCAGCTTAGTTTGGATTTGTGAGACCGCATCCGCACGGGGAAGATACACTGGTCACTCCCTTCCCTTCCTGGGAATCTGACGAAAGCCGAACTTTTATCCATTAGGTCCGGGCGACATTGACAGGAGTCCCCGCTCGTCACCCTGGAAGCTACATGCTACGGGGGGGAAAATTATCGGCAGAGCTTAATTGAATCAACACAAAAAGTGGGGGCTTTGCTTAGCGCCACGTGCGTTTCGCGGGCGAGTGTCCGACGGTTGCGAAGGTTGCGCGCGGCAAAAAAAACTTATCCACCTCAAAAGCGTCTGGCATGTGCATAACTGGTGGGAAGGTGACGCAAGCTTCGCTCTGCCAAGGGAAAACGGGGTTGTATGCTTCTTATTGCCAGTCAGAGGAAGACAAGATGCGGATCCACACATCACGTCTTGCAGTCTCGTGGAAGCCGAACTTGCCGTAGAGTTTGCGGGCTGGCGCGTTCTTCTCATCCACCGACAGACTCATGGTAGGCACGCCGCGCGTTCGGGCCAAGCTAAAACCGCGAGCCAGCAAACTTGCCCCATAGCCTTGCCTGCGGAAGGGGGGTAGACACCCCATGTAGGCGACCTCGTGAGTCTGCTGCTCTTCCATGCAGGCTAGGAGAATGACTCCGACCGGCTGATGATCAAAGAAGGCAATCTGCCACAAGTCCGGCTCAAATCTTCCGGTGGCTTTATGGCTGTCGATGATGTCTTCTATATGTCGCACGCCATTGAGTGAGCCGCAATCCAGGCTGTTCTCGTATGTGCGTTCGATGATGTCGGCGAACTGGTGGTGGGTGTGCGGGCCATAGCTTTCCCACTGGAGCCGATGCGGCGAGCGAACAGTCAGCGAGCAGCCGTCGCTCTGCATGTACAGGAGCTGAGCCAGGTGGCTAAAGACGCCGGCGGGGTACACGCTGGATTC
>JBJKSL010000563.1:0-5866 GCA_046704145.1 Phycisphaerae bacterium | reverse complement strand
CGTCGTCGAGGTCGAACATGAAGGACGTTCCGCCTTTGAGCGGGGCACGCGGACGATGCCAGTTACGGTTGACTGCAAGCGAGGCATTGGCGGGCAGGAAGTAGTCTTGAAGCGGCGCGAACTTGCGGCCTACCAGCACGCCCTCGACACTGCGCGTGGGCAGGTTGATCCGTCGGTAGCGGCGAGGCGGTGCTTTGGGGCGGTCGAGATCGTGGCGTTCGTAGGTCCACTGGCCGAGGCGAGTGGCTCGCAGGTAGGGTTCGATGGTGAACTGCTGGGCGGCGG
The DNA here is from genome assembly GCA_046704145.1 of Phycisphaerae bacterium. GTDB lineage: Bacteria > Planctomycetota > Phycisphaerae > UBA1845 > PWPN01 > JACQVT01. The sequence continues at coordinate 5,581 of JBJKSL010000563.1, read as the reverse complement.
GTTGCGACGCGGATACAGGCGGAAGTGCCTGCGGATATCGCGGGCGGGCGCAGCCGCTGAGGCATGCCGTCATGGCTGCCGACAAGAGGAGTAGGCCGGATCGACGCAAGAGTTTAGCCCCTGGCATTGCGTACAAACGCCTGCATCTTCTCGAGATCCTTCACGCCGGGGCTGCCTTCGACCTCGACGCCCGACGAGACATCCACAGCATAGGGGCGGACGGTGCGAACGGCCTGGCTGACGTTTTCAGGGGTCAGGCCCCCTGCCAGCACGATGGGTGGCCAATTGGCGAGTTGGCCTGAGGCTGCGGCCTGAGTAACCCAGTCCCACTGGAAGGCTTTGCCGGTACCGCCGAGGCGGTCGGGAGCGTAGGCGTCGAGGACGATTGCGGCTGGGCGATGGCCTCCCATTCGGGACAGCCATGCGTTCACCGGCTCGGCGAAGTGCTCGTCGCGGACGGCGACGACGGGCATGGCGTGGAAGCCGTCGTTGGCGAGCATGGCCAGGCTGCCCGGCGAGATTTCGCCGTAGATCTGGATGTGGGACACCCAGTACTGGCCGAGCAGTTCGAGCAGGATGTCCGGCATGCGGCCTTCTTCGAGGCGGACCAGCGCCACGGGGGTAAGCAGCGGCGGCAGCTTTTCGAGGATGTCGACGGCCTGTTCGGGCGGGATCTGGCGTGGGCCGGCGACGAAATTGAGGCCGATGGCGTTGGCGCCGGCCTTTGCCGCGAATTGCGCGTCAGGGATGTTCGTTATGCCGCAGATCTTGACCTGCACGGTGCACCTTTTTTCGTTCAGAGCGGGGAAAGTCCCAAAACCAAGGCGTTGTCGCACATAAGCATACGACCGGCGGGTTTGAAATCAAAGCGCTTGACGCTGGGGGCCGATTCCATAGACTGGCGGACCTCTGACGCTGGTGTCAAGTCAATGACGGGAATCGCTCTATGCGTTCACGGAGACGTTGCAGTGCAGGTGTGAGTCTGCTGTGTCCGGCTCTTGCGGGCTTGGCTCTGCTACTGACTGGCTGCGAGGCTGGTCAGGGACGTGGCGATGATCACTTTGGCCGAACGTACTACATCGACGGTGCGGGCAATTGGGGTTATGGCGTGGCCGAGGTGTATGACGGGCTGCGCAAGTGTGGGTACAAAGGCAAGATCATCAATTACACCTGGTCGCCAACGCTGAACCCGGCGTTGGACCAGACCATCGGGCGACCGATAGCCAAGCTCAGAGGAGAGGACCTGGGCAAGCAAATCACGGAGTATGAAGCCGAATACCCAAAGACGCAGGTGAACATTATTTGTCTCTCAGCCGGCACGGGCGTGGGCGTGTGGGCGTGCGAGAACGTGCATTCGCCGGCCAAGGTACACAACCTGGTGATGCTGGGCTCGAGCATCTCATCCGATTACGACATGCGGCGGGCGCTGGCGAATATCAACGGTCACGTGTACGTGTACTTCTCGCCAGGCGACATGGTGTGCCAGGGGCCGGTGCGTACGCTGGGTACGATCGACGGCAAGTTGGGGGTTGAGCCGACGGGCTTGGTGGGCTTGCATCCGCGCGGGGTGCAGACAGACAAGATCGTGAACATCGGCTGGTCGCCCAAGTATGAGCGATACGGATGGACGGGGGCGCACACCGACGCCACCAGCGAGCCGTTCGTCCGTGCGTATCTGTCCAAGCATGTGATCTCCGATCCGCCCGCGGCGACTCAGCCGTTAGCGGCTGCATCCCCGTGATGTTTTCAGCACTACTTTGGACGAGGAGCAACGCAATGGTTAAGCTGCGCGCCTGCATCGTCTTGGGTTTGGTATTGTCGACTGGCGGAATCGTTCGGGCAGATCCGGTGGAGGCAGCCGCGTCCAAAGTGCTCATCAACGCACGCGACGACGGTTACCGCGGCATCTGGTATATGAACCAGCCCTCGCACGACGAGTACGTCTACAAGTACAGCGGCGGCATGGGCACGTACTGTGCGAAGCATATCCCACTGGCGTGGTACTGCGACGAGGTCAAGAAGACGTTCTTCACCTACGGCGGCAGCACCAAGGCCGACAGCACGCATCTGATGCACATGGTCTCGTACTTCGACCACGAAACTGGCATGGTTCCGCGGCCGACCATTCTGCTGGACAAGAAGACGAGCGACGCGCACGACAATCCGGTGATAAACGTGGACGACAAGGGATACGTCTGGATATTCTCGAGCAGCCACGGGACCGGCCGGCCGTCGTACATCTCGCGGAGCAAGAAGCCCTACTCCATTGATGAGTTCGAGTTGGTTTGGACGGGCAACTTCTCGTATCCGCAGCCTTGGTACTTGCCGGGGCAGGGCTTTTTGTTCATGCACACGTATTACGAGCACGGACGCACCATCTGCATGACCACCAGCCCGGACGGCGAGCACTGGAGCAAGCGGCGGCTGTTGTCTCGGATTGATGAGGGACATTATGAGATCACCGGTCCGATGGGCGACGGGCGGCTGGGCTCAGCGTTCAACTTCCACCCCAAGGGCAAGGGGCTCAACTGGCGGACCAACCTGTACTACATGGAGTCGGGCGACTTCGGCAAGACCTGGAAGAGCGTGGACGGCAAAGTGTTGAGTATGCCACTGACGGAGATCGACAACCCGGCCTTGGTGCACAACTACCAAGCCGAAGGGCTCAACGTATACATGAAGGACATCACCCACGACAGCCAGGGGCGGCCGATCATCCTGTTTGTAACCAGCAAGGGGTACGAATCGGGCCCGAAGAACATGCCGCGGACGTGGACGACCGCGCGGTGGACGGGCTCTGCGTGGGAGATTCGCGGCGGGGACATCGTCTCGGACAACAACTACGACATGGGCTCGTTGTACATCGAGGGCGACGATCAGTGGCGGATCATTGCGCCGACCACTGCGGGCCCGCAGGCGTACAACCCGGGCGGCGAGATTGCCATGTGGACCAGCAGCGATCAGGGCGTTCATTGGAAGAAGGTCCGCCAGATGACCAGCCACAGCGAATACAACCAGACCTACGTACGTCGGCCGGTGAACGCCAATCCGGACTTCTACGGCTTCTGGGCGGACGGGCACGGTCGCAAGCCTTCCGATTCACGGTTGTACTTCTGCAACAAGCAGGGCGACGTTTTCCGGCTGCCGGTGAACATGACGGGCGATTTCGCGAAGCCGGAGTTGGTGCCTGCGGGAGAGAGGGCGAAGTAAGCGAGCATAACCAGCGTTACGGCCGCTCGTCGATCAGGGCACGCGCCTTGGCGAAGTAGTGTTCCCACCAGTCGGACCCCATCCGTGATGAGATCGGATCGTTCACGGCGACGGCAAAACTCTGGTCATATTGGTGGTCGCGTCGGGCGTTCGCACCCAGAGCAATTACAGCCAAGAACAGCATGATCAGCATGGCGGAACTGGCGACGGCCAAGCCGCCACGAGCCCAGGTCGCCACCGGCAGGCCGCTGCTACGGGTGCGCTGCCGGGCCCAGATGATCCAGACTGTCAATACCGGGATGTTCGCGAGCGATGCGACCACGCCGAGGTTGCGAAAGATCTGCACGGGCATGGGCGGTCGCCACGATTCATGGTACCAGTGGATCATTGCTGCGACGAGCAGGACGGCGGCAGCGACGAAGCTCAAGCCGCCGAGGATGGCCGATGTCGGCAGAAGCGGTCGGCCGGCACCGTGCAGCGGGCGGATGAATATGGCGACCGCCAGCAGCCAGCAGACAAACATGCCGCTCGGCAGGAGCACCATGGTTCCCAGTGAAGGATTCGAGAACAACCAGGGGAAGGGTAGATATCCACTGGCCATAATCAGCAACACGATGACCGCCGGTAGAACAGCCAGGGCGGCTGCGGCTGCGACGCTACGCGCACCTTGACGCCACATAATCGTCACGGGCCCGAAATGCCTGGTGGCCAGGATGATGGCAATATGGACAAAACAGAGAAGGGCCAGGAGCCAGCCGCAAGCGAGAAAGCCGATGGCCAGCACCAGGGTGCGGAGGACTTGGGCCTGTTCAGCCGGTGCGGGTGCGGGGATGGCCAGGTTGGGAAGCAGGCTGATCTCGCCCACGGGCATGTTGAGCCAATCCTGGCGGAAGTGCTCGACGGCGGAAGCGGCGTCTTCACCGCCAGCGGCATTAGCGGTCTTGCTGAATTCGCGGATGGCGACGGGCAGGCGTTCTGCCGCGAGCAGCGCGACCTCGGGTATGGGTGAGTCTTGGACGACGTCGGTCAGAGCGCGAACGGCGGCGGCGTAAGCCAGTTTGGCGTCGGCCTGGTTGCCTTGGCGGGCGTACGCTCGGCCGAGGGCAAGCAGGCGGTCGGAGAGTTCGCGGATGACAGGACGGTAGTCTGAAAACGGCGGCTGCCAGCGGATCGAATCGAAGATGAACTCTGCACGGCGGGCGGAGATGCCGCGAGCACGCAGGGTATCGATGAAGATTTCGTGGTATCGCGTGGTGCTGGTCCGCAGGGGCGGGCCTTCGAGCAGGTCCTGCAGCATGGGGACGAAGGATTCGTCGACGGCGGGTTGAGTCGCGGGAAAGGATTCCCGCGAAGGTTGAGTGCGGGAAAGGATTCCCGCACCAGCGGAAACGCCGGCCTCCCGTAGTCGCACGAGGAGGACGGCCCAGGCGGCGAGGGAGTTGCCGGGATCGGCTTTGGCCCAGGTTTGGAGTTCCTGCGAGGTGGGGTTGCCCGCGCGAAGTTGGTGGAACATGGCCGAGGCGTTGTTGGCCCGGCGATCGGCCTGTCCAGCGGCGTCGGCCTCGCGGACGGCGTACTCTTCGGCGGTGCTCCAGCGGTGCGGCACGATCAGCTGAATCTGCTGGACCACAGTATCGATCAGCGGCAGGCAGAACATGGTCGCCAGCAGCGCGCCGATCAAACAGATGACTGTGCCGCGCCAACGCAAGGAGCGCGGATCCGCCAGCGATGCGGCTTGCTTGTGTGAATGGATCTTTCGCGTGCGAATGGGGTCGGACCTCAGGAAGCGATTCGCGTTCAACCAACCAACAATAAGGACGACACCCGTCGTGTACGTGTTCAGCGTCTATCGTATCACGCGGGGGTCAGCTTAGCGAGTGGCGGTAGCTTCGGGGTCCGCGGCAGATTGGCAGATGGGGGACTGCTCAAAGATGATGCGGTTGCCACTGATACGGGCGAAGTAGGCATCGATCTGCAACTGCGGCGCCCGGCGAAGAAGGCAGACGGCGCTGCGGGTCAGGTCGCGGCGTTGACGGGCTTCCATGCGATCCTCAGGGATGTCCAGCCACTGAGAGTAGAACGCGCAGTTTTCGTGGGCGATGAGCACCACCCGCTCCAGGCCGTGTGCATCGATGAGAAAGCCCAGCGATTCCCAGGCAGCCGCTGAGTCGGGCGTTGAGCCGTCGTGCTCGAGCAGCATGGCCGGCCCGCCGGGTAGAGCCAGGCGGTCGTAGCGAGGCAGACGCAGGCCGTTCTGCAGGAAGTCGTCGAACTGCTCGCCCAACCGGCCGTCGCTGCAATAGATGGCGGCGGCGTGGATGCGCGAAGGCTCATAGAACAGGCGGCCTGCGTATGTGATGGAATCCATGTC
>JBJKSL010000562.1:0-3482 GCA_046704145.1 Phycisphaerae bacterium | reverse complement strand
ACAGGTGTAGACCACCGCGGGGATGGCGTCGTAGTTCACGTGACCGTTGCCGGTGAGCATGTATTCCGCACAGGCGATGCCCTCGTCCTCTGCCTTGTGGGCGAGCATGGCTCCGCCGATCACATCGCCGATGGCATAGATGCCGGCTGCGGAAGTCGCGAAATGTTCGTTCACGGGGATGCGGCCCTTGGCGTTGGTGGTGATGTCGACGCTGTCCAGGCCGAGGCCGTCGGTGTTGGCCACGCGTCCGACTGCCAGCAGCACACGCGAGCATCGCAGCGGTTCGGCATCGGCGCATTGGACGACGCAGTCTTGGCCTTCGACTCGTGCGGAGGTCACGCGGCTGGACAGGCGGAAGTCGATGCCCTGCTTGCGGAAGAGCCGTAGTGCTTCGGCGGCGAGTTCGTTATCCATGCCGGGCAGGATGCGGTCGAGATACTCGAGCACCGTGACCTTCGCACCCAGGCGGCTCCAGACCGCAGCCATCTCCAGGCCGATGTAGCCGGCACCGATTACTACGAGGTGCTCGGGTACGGCAGGGTAGGACAAGGCTTCAGTGCTGGTGCCGATGCGATCGCCGTCCAATTCGATGCCTGGCAAGGTTGCGGACTTGCTGCCGGTGGCGATGAGGATGTTTTTGACGGCAAGTTCAGTTTCGCCGCTCTGGCCGGTCACCACGACGCGGCCGGGACCGGTGATGCGGCCGTGACCCTGGTAGTGGGTGACTTTGTTCTTGCGGAACAGGCCGGCCACGCCTTTGGTGAGCGTTGAGACGATCTGGTCTTTTCGCCGCATCATGGTTGGCAGGTCGAGCTTGACGCCTTCGACGCCTATGCCGTGCTTTTGCAGGTCCTTGGCCTCGGCGAAGAGTTCGCTCGACTCCAGCAGTGCCTTGCTGGGGATGCAGCCAATGCGCAGGCATGTGCCGCCCAGTGCGTCGGCCTCATCCACGCAGGCGACGTTTACCCCAAGTTGCGCGGCCCGGATGGCGGCCACATATCCGCCTGGGCCGGCGCCGATTATTACCAGATCGTGTTCAACCATGGTTGCCTCCCTGTATCCCGAACCCCGCCTCCCGCTTCCCGTGATTCACACCTCTACCAGTATGCGTTCTGGCGTTTCGATACACTCTTTGATCCTTCGCAGGAAGCTGACCGCCTCGCGGCCGTCGACTATGCGGTGATCGTACGTCAGAGCCAGATACATCATCGGCCGAATGACGACTTGGCCGCCGCGGGCCACGGGCCGATCCTGGACCACGTGCAGGCCGAGTATACCGCTTTGTGGCGGATTGAGAATGGGGGTCGACAGCATCGATCCAAAGATGCCGCCGTTGGTGATGGTGAAGGTGCCGCCTTCGAGTTCCTCGATGGTCAGCTTGCCGTCACGGGCTCGTCGGGCGAGTTCGGCGATAGACTGCTCGACTTGGGCGAAGCTCATCAGTTCCGCGCTTCGAAGCACGGGCACGACCAGGCCGCGATCGGTGGAGACGGCCACGCCGATGTCGTAGTAATTCTTGTAGACGATGTCATTGCCGCGGATCTCGGCGTTGACCTGGGGGAAGAGCTTGAGGGCGTCGATTGAAGCTTTCACGAAAAAGGACATCAGGCCGAGCTTGATGCCGTACTTTTTTTCGAACGAGTCGTTGTAGCTCTTGCGGAGAGACATGACTGCGGACATGTCCGCCTCATTGAAGGTGGTCAGCATGGCTGCCGTGTGCTGGGCCTCGACCAGCCGGTGGGCCACCCGGCGACGCAGCATGGACATGGGGACGGTTTCTTCCTCGCGCGGGCCGGCGGGGGGAGCTGCGGCGGCTTGTGGTTCTGCCGGAGCGAGGGATTCTTCCGCGCGCTGCACGTCTTCCTTGAGGATTCGTCCGCCGGGACCTGTTGGCGTCACCTCGGCTCGTGGCATACTCGCCTGGGCCATTTCTCGGCGAGCCGCGGGCATGATCTTTGGTGCAGCCGCCGCTGCTTGCGGCTTGGCAGGCTCCCTTGGCTTCGAGGCCGCCTCGGGCTTCGAAGCTTCCTCAGGGACCGCTTCTGGGGAGGGGGGTCGCTCGGCTGCTGCTTCAGGTTTGGCGGCCTGCTCATCGATGGTGGCCAGCACCTCGCCTACTTTGGCGATTTCGCCCGCCTGTTTCCGGATCTGCAGGCGGCCCGCGGTTGGAGAGGGCAGTTCCATGGCGGCCTTGTCGGTTTCGAGTTCGGCGACGATCTCGTCACGATCCACCCAGTCGCCGTCCGATTTCCGCCACTCGCGGACCTGCACTTCCTGAACGGATTCACCCGCCTGAGGTACTTTCAGTTCGACCGCCATGCGTATTCCCTTTCCGCTGCGTGTGGAAAACGACCGGCAAGATGCCGGTCCTACACAGAGCCGGTCCCACACAGAAACGACCGGCAAGATGCCGGTCCTACACAGAGCCGGTCCCACACAGAACAGCAAATCAACCCTCTTCTCCGAGCGCTTGCTCCAGGAGGGTCTGCTGCTCGAGCTTGTGACTGGCACCGGATCCGGTAGCGGGGCTCGACGATTCCGGACGGCTAACCGCACGTAGCGGCCGGCCGAATATATGTTCGCCGAAACGCATCCGCATGTAAGGCCAGGCACCCATGTTTCGCGGCTCCTCCTGCACCCAGAACACGGGCGTGTCTTTCCCGTACGGTTCGAGCACGGCTGCCAACTCCTCTTCGAACAGCGGATAGAGCTGCTCCACGCGGACAATTGGCAGCGATTCTCGGCCGTAAGCCTTGCGGTGCTGGTTGAGGTCGTATTAGACCTTGCCGGAGCAGAGGATCACCCGTTCAGGTCGGCCGGGCTCGACGGACGCATCCGGTATGATGTGCCGGAACGTGCCCTGCGTGAGTTCCTGCATGGGCGAAACCGCTGCCGGGTGTCGCAAGAGGCTCTTCGGTGTCATCACGATCAAGGGCTTGCGCCACTGGCGTATAACCTGTCGCCGCAACGCGTGGAAGAACTGGGCGGGCGTCGTCGGGTTGATTACCTGGATGTTATCGGCCGCGGCGAGGGTGAGGAAGCGTTCCAGCCGCGCGCTGGAGTGTTCGGGACCCTGGCCCTCGAAGCCGTGGGGCAGCAGCATGACCAAGCCGCTGAGCCGTTGCCATTTTTGTTCGGCACTGGCGATGAATTGATCGATGATCACCTGGCCGGCGTTGACGAAGTCCCCGAACTGTGCCTCCCAAACGATCAGGCCGTCGGGCCAGTCGAGGCTGTAACCGTACTCGAATCCCAGCACGCCCGTTTCCGACAGCGGACTGTTGACGATTTCCACCGGGGCCTGGTTGTCGTCCAGGTGCTGCAGTGGCGTATATGTGTCTCCGGTTTCGTGGTCGTGCAGCACTGCGTGCCGATGGCTGAATGTGCCCCGCTGAGTATCCTGGCCGCTGAGCCGCACCCGATATCCGTCGGTAGCGATGGTGGCCAAGGCCAGAGCCTCGCCGGCCGACCAGTCGAGCGGC
>JBJKSL010000561.1:0-2830 GCA_046704145.1 Phycisphaerae bacterium | reverse complement strand
GCCCTAGCGTCGCCATGTCCAACAACTGCGCCTCGGTGATCGAGTTTTCGCCGTCATACAACGCACTGCAGGTAATTCCGCCGCCAAAGAGCGCGCCGGATTGGTGTATCCTGACCGGAATGTCCCGCCATTGAGCGATTGGCCGGGCTTGCCCCCATTTGAACCAGCCGCGAATCAGCAAATCGGAGCCGGTGCGGCGATTCAAATCCACCGCATAATCTGAGGCGGTATATTCGTTGATTGTGAAAACGACCGCATCGTTGATGTCCTCGACCGGTTTCTGGTGCCGGAGGTTGGGCGGAAATTCCTCCGGCAAACGCGGCGTGTTCACAGGCGCCGCCGGGCAGACCGCCTGCACCGCCATGGCCAGCACCAGTACGATTGCTTGTCCGACTGCACGAGTGTTGGCACTCTTCAAGGCCGCTGATCTCTCCTGCATTGCCATGCTCCTCATCGACAACGTCCGCTTACAGTAATCGAGTAGACCGCATTGGCCGACGCACTGATAGTGAACTTCCCATCAACAACTGGAGTCGACATAGTCACAAAGCTGGCCTTCCCATCAGCACGCGTATAGGTGATTTCGGCCTTGTCTCCCATTTCAGCAAGAGAACGGAGGTCATAGTGAATGCGTTGCGGCGTGTCGTTATTCAGCGTGATGAGGATCAGGCGCTTACCCGCTGCATCGTACGCAGCTACGGAATTGTGGTCGCTGGCGCCGATCAACTGATAGCCCTCGCGGAGGAAACGAGAGAACTGTGCGAAAACGAAGTACTTCGTAGAGATACGCGTCGGCTTGCCGCGTTCGGCCTTCACTGCTCGTGCTGGAATCGCTGCTGGTGCGGGAATCCCTTCCCGCACGTCAGTCCACTTTCCGTAGTCTGCGTTAACCAGACCCCAAGCGCTATGCGGCTCCACCGGCTGCCAATAGACCCACGCGCAAGGCTGGAGATGGTTCAGGTCCTCCATAATAGTGCGCGCCAATTCCATCCCCGACTCGTCAGCGTCTCCGTACTCGGACATCCAGATGCGTTTCTTGCCGGCCGCCTTGCGCAGGGCTATTCGGGCATTGTTGTCGCGCCATGGTCTCAAGCCGTTATAGGCGTGAACGTTGATCTTATCGACGAGTTCCGCCGTCGAGCGGACTTGTCCGCCCACCTTCGTGGTCTGTTCTTGAAGATACAGGAGCGTGGTTGTCCCTTGCTCCATCGAATTCTCGTCGGAAGCGGCGATCTGCACATCCTTCAAACCCTGCGAATCGAGCGCCGCCCGAAGATAACCCAGCACGATCTTCTGTTGCTCTTTCGGAATATTGCATCCTTCCTGCTTGCTTGGAAACTCCCACCAATAGGCGCTTGGCTCGTTGAACGGCGCGACGGATCCAACATTAACCTTCCAATGTGATCGCGCATGCTTGACGACCGTGGCGAGATAGTAGGCAAAGTCGCGTTCGCTCTCTGGCTGCAGACGGCCGCCGTCTGAACTCCTGGAATCCGTCATCCACCACATCGGCGCGTTGGAAAAGAACTCGACTCGAGTGACCCCGCGCTCGCATGCCGCCTGCAGAACGCTCCGTTGGTTAGCGTCGCGGGACCAGTCCCAACTGCTGGATCCGGGCGCCCGATCGAACCAGTTGATCCAGAAACCGTCTATATCTTTGTACCAGCGAAGCCGTGGCGAGACGTTCTCTCGGACCGCCTCGAATTGCTCGCCGCTGCCGCCGCCTCCAACGTTGTAGCGGATGATATTCATGCCCAGGCCGGGAAGCTCTTTCCCCAAGTATTTCACCGTCCGGGTAGTAAAGAACAGGTCGACGTGGGTATCCTGGAAGTCGCTGGCGCCAATGCTATTGCCCCACCAGGCTAAGGAACATCCCCACCCTTCCCAAACCCCATGACGATCACCTGGATCCACTGTAACCGTGTACTCGGCCGCCGCGGTTGAAGACCAGAGCAACAGGACAACAAAGAACACAGCATGCAGAGAGAGTGATTGCCGTTTCTTCGGTATCATCAAAACGCTCGCCATCGCCTCCTCAGCTTCTTCACTGACCGCCTTTTGGCTGCATACGTGCCTGACAATCCATCTGGACCCGTTTACTGCGGGCAGGTCGCGGTTATAGTAGCGGAACATCGTCCGATGGCGTAGCCCTGCGGCATTCGGGAGATGTGGGGTTACATGGGCCGAGCTTGACCAAACGGAGAATCGAGCATGAACCGCCTTCTCATCGTTGCCACTCTGGCCATACCAGCTTTCGCATCCGGCGCGGGCATTGCCAACGACGCCGCCGCACGAACAGCAACCATCGCGGATGGCGGAGGACATCTCGTCCTCCAACTGAACTACGCAGGAAAGTGCGTCATCGATCGCGTCGCTGTCCAGGGCCGACCCGTAGTCAGCCAGGGCCCGGGCATCCGCACCGGCTTCAAGACCGGCAAGGCTTGGCACACCACTGCCTATGCGGCGGACGCCAAGGTCACCGTCGACAACGACCGACTCACAGTGTCCGGCATCACCATCCGCGGTGGGGGGGTAACCGCTCACGAGACCTGGGTCTTCCGCTCTCATGCCGACCATATCACGTGGCAGATTGTTCGCCGATACGAGACTGGCGGCACACTCGAGGATGTCGCCCTGCCCGAGTGGACCTTCGACCGGATGGATACCTGGACCGGAGCCCTCCTGGGGACCGGCGGGGTCGCTTGGTGCAAGCTTCTGGACAAGCCCAACGCAACCTACGGAGTCCACACCGGGGAGGCAACTTTCTGGAGTAAGCAGGCCGAGAACTGCCTGCGCATCCAACCTACCGCAACTGCCGACTGCCACGTGG
>JBJKSL010000560.1:0-8282 GCA_046704145.1 Phycisphaerae bacterium | reverse complement strand
CTATGGCTCCGATGGCTCCAGCTGATACGCATTCGCGTATTCTTGTGCGCGGCGAACGGAACATCAGTCTTTTGCGGACAGTGCTTGGGGCGCCGCAGGCGGCACGAGTCCCAAGGGCGCGTGGTATGATCCCGCCAATTCCTTGCCCCAGCGGGGGTATGCCCACAGATATTGCGACGGGTCCTCGAGGATCATCGTCGCCAGTGCGCGCAGGTAGCGATCGGTGATGTACGCCACGGGGTCGGTCTGCGCCGACCACTGTGCGACGGGAATGACGTCGCGCACGAGCACTTCAAAGTGGAACTGTCGGCCGGTTCGCCGGATGCCGGCCACGACCACGCCGGCGTTGTATCGCCACGCAAGCAAACCGACCGAACGCATTGCGCGGGTCGGCAGGCCGAGAAAGGTCACCGGCATGCCGCGGCGTTCGTCGTAATGGTCGGCGATGATGGCCACCGTGCCGCCCGCAGCGAGCAGGCTGCCCAGTCGGCCGGTTGAGTCGTTGGCCGGGATCAGTTCGGTGCCGCTGCGGCCGCGGATACGCCGGCGGTAAGCGTCGAAGGCGGGGTCCGCATGGGGCAGATAGACGGCACCGCATCTTATGCCGTTGAAGCCCAGCAGCAGGGGCAGCATGTCGAAAGGTCCGTAATAGCCGGTGAGCAGAATGGTGGGGCGGCCGTCTCTTTGTGCGGTGAGCAACTCGGAGAGGTACGGCTCGGAGATCTGGCCACCGTAGCGGCGGTAGGTGCCTGCGTGTACCAGCCGATCTGCGAGGTACAGGTCGGTGAGGTTCCACGCACGGTGGACAAAAGCTTCTTTCGCGATGCGTTTCGCGTGGTTGGCGTAGGTCGTTCCTGCGAGTGCCGCCTCGCACTGGGTCTCGCTGCGCAGACGAAGAGGGTCCAACGCTCCATACAATGTGCGCGCCAGCCCGCCGGTAACTGCATACGCGAGCCTGGGCCCGAGCAGAGCACACCAGACCACGAGCATCCGCCTATGGAAGCGGGCAAGGTGGACCAGGATAAATGCGATCATGCGATTCTGTTCGCAATGCGACGTCGCTCGGTCTGCTCCTGGGTGTGTCCGCCGGGCCGGGAACGGCCCGGCTCGCCAAGTGCGTGTGGCCTTGTTCAGTGTCTTCGTCGCTTTTCGAGCTGCCGGGTGACCAGATGCTTGGCTCGATCGGCGGTGAGACTGATTGCTGCGTACAGATCGTCCTCGACGTCTTCGACGATGATGGGGTCACCTCGCCGTAGATGAATGGTGGCCTGACACCGCATGTCCACGCCGCCCTTGGGGCCGTTGACGTCCTCAAGGCGTACGGTCACATCGTTGACCTGCCGTTGATGATTATCCAGTGCCGCTGTGAAGCGGTCGGCCACATGCGATGTGATAGAATCAGTGACCCGAATGTTTGCCCCATGCACCTTCAACTGCATAGCAACCTCCTTGAAATGCCTACGGCGTTTGCCGTTTTTATGTGAGGTCGGTTCATTGTATGCCTGTGGTTTCGGAAGAATTGTGGCGCTGTACATACACTCATATTCCCCAAAGTATCGCCAGAATATGATAGTGCTGCCCTTGGGCGAATGTGAGTTTGCGGTTTGCGACACTTCCTGTTCCCCACGGTCGGCCTCCGCTCAATGATACAATACACGCAAGCGGAAAGTTTCGATGCGGGGCAATCCCCCTAACTTGGGGTGGGTGCGATGCCCCAAAAATATCATGCCACGGACGAGTGAGCAGGCCCTCACACGCCCCCATGGGTCTATCTTGATCTTTGCGGCTGGGGGGTCTACAGTGAAAACTGATCGCCAGGGGCGGCTGGCACGCGGCCGGCCTGAGATGACGCGGTGCGATCGACCGCCACACCCTTGGAACCTGATCAGCATAACGACGTGGGTTATCGGGCGCTCGGACGTTTCCCCCTTGGGGCAAGAGTGTGGTTTGCTCCTTGGATGTGTCCGCCGGGGCCGGGGACGGCCCGGCTCGCCCAGATGGTGCGGGTTGCCCAGAAGGTTGGGCTCGCCCTGGAGATGCACGTCGGGAGCTGCGTAGGGAGGGCGATATCACTTCCTGGTCGGCGTGGTCGCGTCGGCGGTGATCCGCTCTGATATACATTCGCGTCAAACCTGCGCATCGGGTCTATTGGCGAAGGGGATTTCTCATGGCTGACGATTCGCACCGCACGGCATCGGAGAGTGGCAAGGGGCCGGTGGTTCGGGACGAGATCATTACCCGCGGGCCGATTCCCGGTTCGCGTAAGGTGTACGTGCAGAGCAGCGGCCGAAGGGACGTTCGGGTGCCGATGCGCGAGTTCGAGTTGACGCCTACGGTGTCGCGAAGCGGCGGCGCGCCGGTGGCGAATCCGCCGGTGGTAGTTTACGACACGTCGGGGCCGTACACCGATCCGGGTGTGCACATTGACGTTCGGCAGGGCTTGCCGCCGTTGCGGTTGGAGTGGATTCGCGAGCGCGGCGACGTGGAGCAGTTGAGGGGGCCGTCGTCCGGATATGGGCGTGAGCGGCTGGTGGACGGGCAACTGGATGTGATCCGCTGTCCAGCGGTGCGGCAGCCGATGCGGGCCAAGGGGGGCAAGTGCGTTACGCAGATGCATTATGCGCGGCAGGGTATCATCACGCCGGAGATGGAGTTTATTGCGATCCGGGAGAATCAGAGGCGCGAGGCGGCACGCGGGGGTGGAAAGTGCGAAGGCGCAAGTTGCGGAAAGGACCAGAGGAGTCTTGCGTTTCAGCATGCCGGGGAGGCGTTCGGGGCGAACATTCCGGCAGTGATTACGCCGGAGTTCGTGCGCGACGAGGTGGCTCGCGGGCGGGCGATCATCCCCTGCAACATCAATCATCCGGAACTTGAGCCGATGATCATCGGCCGTAACTTCCTGGTGAAGATCAATGCGAATCTCGGCAATTCGGCGGTGAGTTCGTCGATCGAGGAAGAAGTCGAGAAGATGGTCTGGTCTATCCGCTGTGGAGCGGACACGGTCATGGATTTGTCCACGGGGGAGAACATTCACGAGACTCGCGAGTGGATTCTGCGCAACTCGCCGGTGCCCATCGGGACGGTGCCGATATACCAGGCACTGGAGAAGGTGGACGGCAAGGCGGAGGAACTCACCTGGGAGATCTTCCGCGATACCTTGATCGAGCAGGCCGAGCAGGGGGTGGACTACTTCACCATCCACGCAGGCGTGTTGCTGCGGTACGTTCCGCTGACGGCCAAGCGAATGACCGGGATTGTCAGCCGTGGCGGGTCGATTCACGCCAAGTGGTGTTTGGCTCATCACCGCGAGAACTTCGCGTACGCACACTGGGATGAGATTTGCGAGATCATGGCGGCGTACGACGTGGCCTTCAGTATCGGCGACGGTCTGCGGCCGGGGTCGATCGCCGACGCGAATGATGAGGCTCAGTTCGCGGAGCTCAAGACGCAGGGCGAGTTGACGAAACGCGCGTGGGACTTCGGCGTGCAGGTGATGAACGAAGGGCCGGGGCACGTCCCGATGCACATGATTCACGAGAACATGACCAAGCAACTGGAGTGGTGCCACGAGGCGCCGTTCTATACGCTGGGGCCGCTGACGACGGACATTGCTCCTGGTTACGATCACATTACCAGTGCGATCGGCGGGGCGATGATCGGCTGGTACGGCTGTGCGATGTTGTGCTATGTCACGCCGAAGGAGCACCTGGGCCTGCCTGACAAGAACGACGTGCGTGAGGGCGTGGTGACGTACAAGTTGGCTGCTCATGCGGCGGACCTGGCCAAGGGGCATCCGGGGGCGCAGTACCGGGATAACGCCATGAGCAAGGCGCGGTTTGAGTTTCGTTGGCGGGATCAGTTTCACCTGTCGCTCGATCCGGAGAAGGCGTTGGCGTTCCACGATGCGACGCTGCCGCAAGAGCCGGCAAAGACGGCGCACTTCTGCAGCATGTGTGGGCCGAAGTTCTGCAGCATGGAGATCACGCAGCAGGTTCGCGAGTATGCCGAGTCCCATCACGTCGACGAGGCCGCCGCGGTAGAGGCGGGGCTGGAAGAGAAGAGCAGTGAGTTCCGCAAAACGGGGCTGGAGATTTATCAGGAACGGTAGCGGGAACTGCAAGGTAGGCGGTAGCATTGTACGGTTGCGGGACGGCCAGCTATACTCGTGTCGATGTCGAACGGTGGCGAGACAGTCTGGACGGTCGGCAAGCTGCTGCAGTGGACCACGCAGTGGTTCAACGAACGGCAGGTTGAAGGGGGGCGGCTGGCCGCGGAGCTGCTGCTGGCGCGGGCCATGGGCTGTCGCAAGATTGAGCTGTACACGCGGTACGAGAATGAGCCGACGGCCGAGCAGCGGGCGGCGTTTCGCGAGTTGGTCAAGCAGGCGGGGGCACACACGCCGATAGCTTATCTGCTGCGGTCGCGAGAGTTCTTTTCGTTGGATTTTGCGGTAACGCCAGCCGTGCTGGTGCCGCGGCCGGAGACCGAGGCGCTGGTGCAGCGGGCGATCGACATCTGCCGGACGGAAGCGGATCGCACGTGGCGTATTCTGGACGTGGGGACGGGCAGCGGGTGCGTGGCCATCGCCATTGCCAAGTATGCGGTCAACAGCGTGGTGGTGGGCAGCGATGTTTCCGCCGAGGCCTTAACGGTGGCAGCAGAAAACGTCGAGCGGCACGCGGTGGCCGAGCGGGTGAGTCTGGTAGAGGCGGATTTGGTGTCTCTGCCGGTGGACAGCATACCTTCGGGCGGCTTCGATCTGGTGGTGTCCAACCCGCCGTACATTCCGGAGGGGGCCTGGGCGAAACTGGCCCCGAACGTTCGCGATCATGAGCCACGGATCGCCCTGGTACCGCCTTCAGGGGACGGCCTGGAGATTTACCGCCGGCTGGCGGCGGAGGCTACGGCGGTCCTGGCTGCGGCGGGGCGGGTGCTGGCGGAGATCGGCCACGATCAGCATGAGGCGGTGAAAGAGGTCTTCACATCTACCGGCTGCTGGGAGTATGCTGGTTCACACCGGAACCCCACCGACCCGTATGATCGCGTGGTGGAATTCGTTCGCAAGAGCTGACGCCTTCGCGTTATCTTGAACGCATGGCGTCAGAGCATTTGCCCTCGTGGTTTGGGCCGTTCCAGGTGCCACACGCGTTCGCGAAATGCTCTAGTGAGAATCGCCCTCCTCTTATTCAGGATAGCACTCGGATGAAAACGCTCTCCATGATTTCAACCACTGTGGCTGTGTGCTTGACTGCTGTGCCAGCATTTGGGCAGATCGGCCGGACGGGTTCGAATCGCCCGAATCCTACCGCGCGGTCGGGCGGGCCGGGTATTGGCGGAGGCATTGGCGGAGCGATGGGGCAGGAGGGGCTGCAGTTGCCGCCGCTCAAGACTCGGGAGCTCGAGAACAAGGCTCTGAACTCCAGGGAGCAGAAGCGGTACGACGGACTCATTGCGGCCTCGAAGAAGCGGGAGACAGCGATGAACGGGCGAGCGGCCAATCCCGCGGCGGAGTTGGCCTTTCAGTTCCAGTTGGGGGCCAAGCAGTTGAAACTCGGGCAGGAAAAGGACGCTGAGGAGACGTTCAAGAAGGCGTGGCAGGCTGTGCCGGCGATGCTGAAGGAGGCGCGGACGGCGATGGTGGCTACGGGACAGGTACGCAGTCACATGCGGGCCTTGGGGCTGTTGATACCGAGGGATCCCAGCCTGGTGCTGACGTTGATGACGGATCTGGGTGAGGAGCAGAAGGCGGCTTTAGACGGGTTCGAGAATCCCAGGCAGAAGTTGCAGATGGCTGGGCCAATCGCGAGCACCTGGTTCGCGTTGATGCAGGCAGGGCAGCTTGAGCCTGAGGCGGCGGAGAAGGCGGCCAAGTGGATCATTCTGGCGCCGGAGATGGCGGTGGTGGATCGGCCGTTGTTGCCGGAGCAGCAGAATGCCTATCACGAGCAGTTCACGCGTGCGACGATCGAGGTCAACAACAAGATACAGCAACTGGCGCGGCGGCAGATGGGGCAGAGGGGTCCTGCAATGAACCAAGAGGAACAGATGGCGGTCGATCCGGCGGCGATGGCCATGTTCGAGGGCAAGAGCGCGGCGATCGGCCGGTTTATGGAGGCGCAGGTGGATTTTCGCTGGGGGCAGTTTCGCCACGGGCTGATTGCGTCAAAAGAAGGTTGGAAGGAACTGCTCGGGTACTATCGTTCGAACCCAAGAGCCGCGAGCCCCATGGATGCAGAGGTGCACTTTGAGGCGCTGAAGCAGTTGGATACCAGGAGTCCGGTGCAGGCGTGTATTCTGCTGAATGAGTTGGATCAGGCGTATCGCGGGATGACGCAGGTGGATCGTTTCTTTGGAGCTCAGATAGCTGATGAGTGGAACCGGATGGCGTCTTCGTTGCCGCTGAATGCCGAGATGCTGGAGCGGGCGGTGTCGTGGGTGGAGTATGTGAGCAAGCAGGGCAAAGAGCAGCAGGGTAAGTACGGCTCGTCGCTGGAGACACTGCAGAAGAAGCTGGACGAAGCCCGTCAGGCCGAGGGTATCGCCGAGAAGGATGTGAAGGGCGCGAAGCAACGGCCGGAACGTGGAGGGACGGAACGCTCGGTCGAGCAGCAGCCTCGCGAGCGTGGGGCCGAGCAGAGGGGCGTCGGCGGACGGCGGGGGATCAACATTCCGAGGGAGATCGATTCCACGCGGCAATAATACGCATCTGCGTCCTTTTGCGCGCGGCGACGTGCCCATAAGTCTATTACGCACGGTTTTTGGGACGCCGCGGTGGGCACGAGTTTCAAATGTAATGGGTATAATACCCATTCGGGTATTTGTGTGCGCGGCGGATGGCGCGTACTCAGTCGCCGCGTCGATGCTGCAGCAGCCAGTCGTAGAGTTCGGGGCTGTCGTAGACGCGGGTCCAGACGTCGTGGTCGGCTTCGGGGTAGACGGTGAGGGTCGCTCTTTCGGCACCGAATTCGTGCAGGGCATCGATCATACGCTGGGATTCGTAGAGGGGGACGACGCGATCCTTGTCGCCGTGGAAGGCCCAGACGGGCAGGTCCACGATGCGGTAGGCCACGTAGGGTGAGCCACCGCCGCAGATGGGGGCGATGGCGGCGAAGAGGTCGGGGTAGGTGACGGCCATGGCCCAGATGCCGAAGCCGCCCATGCTCA
This sequence comes from Phycisphaerae bacterium, assembly GCA_046704145.1. Classification (GTDB taxonomy): domain Bacteria; phylum Planctomycetota; class Phycisphaerae; order UBA1845; family PWPN01; genus JACQVT01. The sequence goes on along the minus strand of JBJKSL010000560.1, from coordinate 1,118 downwards.
GTCCAGTGCCGTATATGCGTCGTCGATCGATGGGGAAGCGGTCGCAGATGTCTTCGACCAGCAGGCGCAGGGGTTCGGGTTCCCACCACTGATCGGCGGGGCAACTCGGTGAGACGGTGACGAAGGGAAACTGCGTGCCGGCGTCGATGCGTTTTGGGGGGCCGTGTCGGCGGACTCGGTTCACGTCGCCGCGTTCGCCGGCTCCGTGCAGGAAGAGTACCAGCGGCCAGGGTTCGCGTTCGCGATCGAGGCCGGGCAGGTCCAGCCAGTAATCCTGCTGGATTACACGAGTTTCTTGACGTTCAAATCGTTGCAGAGATGCTTTCATCGCGAGACATTCTATACGGGGCGGAAGAGGGGAACCAGAAGAAGCTCTGAGCTTTGAGTTGTGAGCTATGGGCCAGAAAGGTTCCAGAATTCCAGAGTTCCAGCGTTCCAGAGTTCAAGAGTTGAAGGGGGGCGTTCCTGTAGAGTTGTGAGCTATGAGTTGGAAGACGCATCCGCTTTGTCCACGTGGGCCAAGAGGTCAGTTATTGTGCGGTTGAGGATGGGGTGGACGAGGTCGGGGGCGAGTTCGGCCAGCGGGGCGAGGACGAAACGGCGTTGGTGCATGCGCGGATGCGGGATGGTGAGGTCCGGCTCGTCGATGGTGGCGTCGTCATAGAGGAGCAGGTCCAGGTCGATGGTGCGGGGGCCCCAACTTTCGCGGCGGACGCGGCCGAGGTCGGCTTCGATCTGCTGGAGGCGGGCGAGCAGGTTGCGAGGGGCGAGGCTGGTGGAGATGCGGGCGACGGCGTTGAGGTATGGCGGCTGATCGGGCGGACCGCCGACGGGCTCGGTTTCGCGGAGGGCGGAGAGTTGCAGGTCGTCGATACCGGGGGCGAGGCGCAGGCGGTCGACCGCGGCGGAAATGGTGGCTCTGCGGTCGCCCAGGTTTGAGCCGAGTGCGATGTAGACGGTGGTCATTGGCTCGCTCCGAGGCTTGGGTGCATAGCTCCCACCGTGAAGTACCAAGGGATGGGGCACCCGGCGTTGGCTTCTCTGAGGCAGTTACGTCTTTAGCTCTAATGAGGTTAGCCCAGGTTTGGGGGCGGTGGCAAGTGAGGCGGGGCGGTGGT
>JBJKSL010000559.1:0-3547 GCA_046704145.1 Phycisphaerae bacterium | reverse complement strand
TGGCGGGATTATCCGGCCGATGGTCTCACGCCCTCGGAGTTAGCCCGCATTCTGCGCGAGGCGGACGAAGGCGCGGCCGACCGCGCTCTCGCGTTGTTCGAGCAGATGGAGGAGAAGGATGCACATTTGCAGTCGGTCGCGAACACACGCCGCCTCGCACTCACCGGACTGCGCTGGCAGGTGATCTCCGCTACGGACGTGCAGGACGGCGTCGATCGAGCGGCGGCGGACGAGGCGGCCGCCTACTGTCGTGGAGTGCTGGCCCGGTTGCCGCGTTTCGAGGAGGTCCTGCAACATCTGGCCCTGACCATCGGCCGTAACATCGCCATCGCCGAAAACGTGTGGGAAGCGGCCGGCGGCGAGTTGGAACTTGTGGACATCGTGCCGGTGAGCTTCGATCGTATTGCCTTTGATGCCATCGGTCGTGCGCGAATCCTCACCAAGGATGCACCTTACGAAGGCATCGAGTTGCCGCCGGACAAGTTCATCGTGCACGCACCGCACGCGGTGTCGGGCAATCCGATGCGCGGCGGCCTGCTGCGAGCAACGGCCCTGGCGTACCTGGCCAAGCATTTCTCGATGAAGGACTGGTTGATCTACGCCGAGGTGTTCGGCATGCCCGTGCGCATCGCGCGGTATGAGCCGGGGGCGACGGCGGAGGAAAAGCGCGAGTTGCTCTCAATGCTGGAGACGCTCGGGGCCGATGCAACAGGCATTTTCAGCAAGGCTGTGGAAGTCCAGTTGCTGCAGGCCGGCCAAGGCGCGGCACCTCCGCCTTACGAGCGCATGTGCGACTTTTTCAACCGCGAACTGAGCAAGGCCTGGCTGGGCCAGACACTGACGGTGGAGGCGGCCTCGAGCGATGCTCGAAATGCTACCGGCCCCGCAGTGCACAACGAAGTGCGGCTGGACCTGAGGCAGGATGACATCGCCCGCGAAGGCCGCACCATACGCCGCGACCTGCTCGAACCGATGACGCGGCTGCGCTTCGGGCCGAACGCTCCGGTGCCGTATATGCGTCGGCAGTTGGATCTGCCTCGCGATCTGAAAGAGCTGGCCGACGTACTGAACGTGGCGGTCAACGACCTGGGCATGAATGTCCCCACTCGCTGGGCCCATGAAGCTTTAGGCGTGCCGGTCGAGAGCGGAGAACCGGCGTTGCTGGCCGGACGCGGGAAGTAGTTCACAAGAACTAACCGTTATCCGCGATGCTGCGGCGTCAGGTATCCTCTTCAAGGACCGAGGCAACTTGTTGCCGGCAATGTGCGTCAACAAGTTGACGCAGTCCTAGGAAAAGACGCAGTTCTAAGAAAAGATGTCGCGTAATCGCGAATAAGCATTTGCAGGCATTCCATAAAGAAACGCCCGGGGAGACGGCTCCCTGGGCGTTCTTCATAATCGACAGTCCTGCTCGGTTTTACTTGGCTGACTTCAGGTAGAAGTCGACCATTTCCGAAGCGGTTTTGACCTTGATCTTGCCAGCGTTGCCGGCCTGGCCGAACTGGACCATGCGATCCTCGCAGACCTTCTGCATGGCGTCGCGAGCCGGGCTCAAGTACTTGCGGGGGTCGAACTCGCCCTTCTTGGTGGCGAAGACCTTGCGTATGGCACCGGTGATGGCCAGGCGGTTGTCGGTGTCCACGTTGATCTTGCGGACGCCGTTCTTGATGCCGCGCTGGATTTCCTCGACGGGCACGCCGTAGGTCTCTTTCATTTCGCCGCCGTACTCGCGGATGATCTGCAGCAGTTCCTGGGGAACGCTGGAACTGCCGTGCATGACCATGTGGCAGTTGGGCAGTTTCTTGTGGATCTTCTCGATGACGGTCATGACCAGCACGTCGCCGGTCGGCTTCTTGGTGAACTTGTAGGCGCCGTGGCTGGTGCCGATGGCGACGGCAAGAGCGTCGACGCCGGTCTGGGCCACGAAGTCGGCAGCCTGATCGGGGTCGGTCAGGTGCTTGAGGGCCTCATCGGCGGAGAGACCGGCGCCGTGGCCGTCTTCGATGCCGCCCAGGCAGCCGAGCTCACCTTCGACGGTCACGCCCATGGCGTGGGCGACGTCGACGACCTTCTTGGTGGTGGCCACGTTGTACTCGTAGGTCGAGGGGCTCTTGCCGTCCTCGGACAGCGAGCCGTCCATCATCACCGAGGTGAAGCCCTGCATGATGGCACTGAAGCAGGTGGCCGGCGAGTTGCCGTGGTCCTGGTGCATGGCGATGGGGATGCGGGGGTGCAGTTCGGCAGCGGCGAGCATCAGGTGACGCAGGTAGGCATCGTTGGTGTAGTCGCGAGCGCCGCGGCTGGCCTGAACGATGACCGGCGAGTCGGTCTTTTCGGCCGCTGCCATGATCGCCTGGATCTGCTCCATGTTGTTGACATTGAACGCGGCCACGCCGTAGTTGTTCTCGGCGGCGTGATCCAAGAGGACTCGCATCGGAACCAGAGGCATTATCAGTTTCTCCTTCGACTGAGCTTTCAAGCTTGCTGCCGCAGCACCGAGAGCTTCCACCAACCCGGCCGCCGGGCAACCATCCTGCCGGGCGGGCAGCAAAGAATCCGCTAGTGTAGCGGGGATCAGGGCCGGGTTCCAGAAACGGGGCGCGGGCGGAACGGAGAGAGGTTCAAGGGTTCCAGGGTTCAAAGTTCCAGAGTCGGGAACTCCGGGGATGCTGGCACCGAAACGTAACTATCTGTAGACATGAACGTTACGGAAGAATTTGCTCCGCGCCGTTTTCCTTCATCCTTCAGCCTTCCGCCTTCATCCTTCCTCTTGAACCCTGGAACTTTGGAACCCTGGAACTCTGCAACCCTCTTGGTCTGCGGGGGATATGCGGTAGAATGCCCGCGAACGGGCGGATGATTGGTGGGATCCGCTTGCAGAGCACACCTCGCACAGGGAGAAATCGATCATGGCGAATCGGCAGACTCGAAGGTCGTTCTTGCGTCAAAGCGTGGCGGGCACCGCAGCAGCGGCGGCAGTGTCGCAGCTGAGCCCCGCGAGTTACGGACGAGTGATCGGCGCGAACGATCGTATCAATATCGCCCTGATCGGCTGTGGCGGGCGCGGCCAGTACATCCTGTCCCAGATGCTCAAGCCGTTGAACGCCAACGTCGGCTTGGTGGCGATCGCGGATATCTGGAACACGCGGCGCGAGCAGTATCCCGCCACGGTGGAGAAGCTGTTCGGCAGCAAGCCCAAAGCCTACGCGGATTATCGCAAGCTGCTCGATAATGGCGACATTGATGCGGTGGTCATCGCCACGCCCGACCATCAGCATGCGGGTATGACCATCGATGCGGTACACGCGAACAAGCACGTGTACGTGGAAAAGCCGATTGCGGCCGTGGCACAGGATCTGCCGACGCTGAATCGCTGCCTTGATGAGGTAAAGGCGTCCAAAATGGCTGTGCAGATGGGGACGCACGGGGTCAGTTGCCCAGCAGTGCGAGCAGTCAAGCAGTTCATCGCCGACAAGAAGCTCGGCCGACTGTTCCGCGTGCAATCGACCGAAACGCTGGCGACGCCGTTCTGGGTGGGCTACAGGGG
>JBJKSL010000558.1:0-5686 GCA_046704145.1 Phycisphaerae bacterium | reverse complement strand
AGGTGATGCGATTGCCCTGGGCGTGGAACATCTGCAATCGCTGGATCGCCAGCGCAGCCGGGGACAGTTGGGCAAGATCAAGAGCAAGATCATCATTCTGCTGACCGACGGCGAAAGCAACGCAGGTGTGATCCAGCCGTTGAAGGCGGCGGAGATGGCCGCGACCTACGGTATCAAGGTCTACACCATCGGCGTGGGCACCAACGGTATGGCTCCGTTCAAGGCCGTCGATATGTTCGGGCAGGAGAGGCTGTTCAGTCGGCCGGTGACCATGGACGAGGAAACGCTGCGCAAGATCGCCGACAAGACCGGCGGTGAGTACTTCCGGGCGACGGATACGGATTCGCTGGCCAACGTGTACGCCAAGATCGATCGGCTGGAAAAGACCAAAACCGAGGAGAAGCGCTACTACCAGACGACGGAATGGGCGACCTCCCCAGTGAAGCTGGGCTCGTTCACGTTGCCGCCGTTACTGCTGGTGGTGTTCGGCCTGTTGGCGGTGGAGGTGCTGTTGGCCAATACGTGGTCGAGGAGACTGCCGTAGGAAGTGAGAAATCGATTCGCTGCTCTGGCTCATAGCTAACAGCTGATAGCTGACAGCTTCTTTATGAACATTCGCTTCGACAATCTGAGCTATCTGCACCTGCTTTGGGTGATGCCCGTGCTGCTGGGTGTGGTCTGGTATGGCTACGTGCGCAAGCAGCGGCTGCTGCGCCAGTTTGCGACGGGCAACCTGTTGGGACATCTGTTGCCACAGGTTAGCTTCGGCCGGCAGTGGGTGCGATGGGCACTGGTGCTGTCCGCCATGGTGGCCATCGTGCTGGCGGCCGTGGGCCCGCGTTGGGGAGTGGTCTACGAGGATGTGCCGCGGCGTGGCATCGACATAATCTTCGTGCTGGACGTGTCGCGCTCGATGCTGGCCGAGGATGTCAAGCCGAACCGGTTGGATCGGGCCAAGCAGGCCATCTCGGACGTGCTCGACGTGCTGGGAGGCGACCGGGTAGGTTTGGTGACCTTCGCGGGCACGCCGGTGTTGAACTGTCCGCTGACGATCAACTACAGCGCGTTTCGCATGACGCTGAACGAAGTGGGGCCGCTGAGCAGTACGCGCGGCGGCACGCTGATCGGCGATGCGATTCGGCTGGCACAGGCCTCGTTCGTCGACAAGATCAAGAAATATAAGGCCATCGTGGTCATCACCGACGGCGAGGACCAGGAGAGCTATCCGGTCGAGGCGGCGAAGAAGGCCTACGGGGAACACGGCATACGCGTGTATACCATAGGCCTGGGCGACACCAACGAAGGGGCACGCATCCCGACCGACAAGAACGGGCAACGGCTGTATATGCAGCACGACGGACAGGTGGTATGGTCGAAGATGAACCCCAAGGCACTGCGCGATATCGCGGTGGCCGGCGGTGGAACCTACGTGCCGGCGGGGACGGAAAACTTCGATCTGGGCGAGATCTATCTCCACAAGATCGCGCCGGCCGAGAAACGGGAGTTTGAGGCTTCGCGAATCGAGCGGTACAAGGTGCGATTTCAGTGGTTTGCCGGCGCGGCGTTGCTGATGCTGCTGCTGGCATCGATGATGAGCGAACGAAAAGCTGTGGCAGAAGATGTTTAACCTCGGATGAACACGGATGGACGCGGATAGGAATATGTTCACCACAGAGAGCACAGAGGTGCACAGAGATAAGACGACGCGATTGCGCGCGGCTTTCTTCTCTGTGTTACTCTGTGTCCTCTGTGGTTATTCTCTTTTGTGCCCTGCGGAGAGCTTGGCGGCCGATCCCGAGACCGGGCGAAAGGTGGCGGAGGCGAACAAGACGCTGGCGGCCGGTCACGTCGATGATGCTCTGAAGACGTACGACGCTGTCGGCGAGCATCTGCCGGACTCGCCGGAATTGGCGTACGACCGTGGCGTGGCGTACTATCGCAAGGGCAATCGGGCCAAGGCAACAGAGAACTTCGAGAAGGCACTGACTACGCGGGACATCGCACTGGAGGCAAGGGCAAAGTTCAATCTGGGCAACTGTGCATATGCGGATGCCTTGGAGAAGCAGAATGATGCGAAGGCCGCGTTGGACAAGCTCAAGACAGCCATCGCGTACTACAAGGATGCCATCGCTGCCAACCCCGGCGACCTCGACGCCAAGGTGAATATGGAGACGGCCCAGCTGTTCATGAAGGATCTGCTGGACAAGGAGAAGAAGAAGCAGGACGAACAGAAAAAGCATCCACAATCGCAGCCTTCGTCGCAGCCCGAATCACAGCCGGCCTCACAACCGCAGTCGCAGCCGGCGTCACAGCCGCAGCAACCCCAGAGTCAGCCGGCCAGTCAGCCGCAATCGGGCCAGCAGAAGAAAGACCAACAGCAGAAGCAAGGCCAACAGCAGAAGGAAGGCCAACAGAAGCAGGGCCAGCAACAGAAACAGGATCAGCAAAAGGGCGAGCAGAAGCAGGCCGGCAAGCAGGGCGAACAAAAGCAGGGCGAGAAGGGCGATGAACTCGAAGCCCAGAAAGACCAGAATCAGAAGGGCGACCAGAAGGACGCAAAGCCGGCCAGCAAGGCCGAGGTGCGGCAGTTATCGAAGCAAGAGGCAGAGAAGCTGCTGCAGTTGATCCGCGACCGCGATCGGCAACGGCGGGAAACGCAGATACGCCTGAAGCAGGGCACGCTCGTGCCGGTAGACAAAGACTGGTAATACGCATTTGCGTATTTTGTGGACGCGGCGGAGGACACGAAAGTCTATTCCGGATAGTGCTTGGGTCGCCGCGGAGGGCGCGATTGTGATTGGTGTAAGAGATTGCTGAATGCAGAATGCTGAACGCAGAATGTCGAAGACCGCGATCGCGACCGCCCTGCTCATGGGCGCGCTTGGTGCATCTGCATTTGCGCGCGCGGCAGACCTGGACGTGCAGGTCTCGTCTCGCGAGACGCAAGTTGGCGTGCCCATCGTGCTGCAGGTGGCTATCCAGAACGGCCGCGATAACGGTTCGCCGGTGCTGCCGCAGATTCCGAATGTGAAGGTTCGCAGCCGGGGCGGCCCGTCGCGAAGTTCGCAGACGACGATCATCAATGGCACCATGAAGTCATCTGTGTCGCTCACCTATCAATATGAGCTGACCCCGCAGAAGGAAGGGCGGTTCACCATCCCACCCATCACGCTCAAATCGGATGGCCAGACGCTCAAGTCGCAGCCGATCACCGTGGTGGTATCCAAATCCGAGACGGGCGATCTGTTGTTCGTGGAGATCAAGGGCGATCGCAAGCGGCTGTACGTGGGCGAGTCGCTGGGGGTGAAACTGCAGATCTGGCTGCGGCCATTTACTGACAGAAACTACGGCAAGCTGGACGCCAGCAGCATGTGGAGTTGCATAGATCTGCGCGGGAGCGATTGGGGCAGCTTCGCCGAACCGCTGCAAAACATCCTGAATCAGCAGGGACAGTGGCGGGGCCGCGAGGTGCTGCGCAAGGACTCGCAAGGCCAGGAGAGAAGCTATTACCTCTACGAGGTGGAGCGGACGCTGCAGGTCGATCGCCCTGGCCAACTGTCGCCGGAGGACATCAACGTACTGGTGACCTATCCCACCCGACTGGGGCGATCGAACGATTTCTTCTCCATGGGGCGGCTGGCGATTCTTTCGCACATGCAGATTTCAGCCCAGGCCCAGGTTGAGCCCATCGAGGTGCTGCCCGTGCCCACCAAGGGGCGGCCCGCGGATTACACCGGCGCGGTGGGGCAGTACAAGATCGAGGCTTCAGCCAAGCCGACGACGGTTGCGGTGGGCGATCCGATCACACTGACGCTGTCCATCAGCGGGACCAGCAACCTCCAGCAACTGCCCGCACCGGCGGTGAACAAGTGCAGCGAGCTGAACGCGAGTTTTCGCGTGCCGTCGGATCCCCTGGCCGGTGAAGTGGTCGGCGAGGCCAAGCAGTTTGCCGTGAGCATCCGGGCCAAGTCCGACAGCGTGAAGGAGATACCGGCCATACCGTTCACCTACTTCGATCCGGCGCAGGAGAAGTTTGTAACCGTCAAGAGCGAGCCCATACCGCTAAAGGTTTCGCCGGCAAGCAAACTGGCCTTGTCGCAGATCGTGGATGCCACTGGCCAGCGGGCGCCGGTGGCTAACCGGCTGACTGAATCGACAGGGGGCATCCTCGCGAACTACACCGACATGGACGAGGTGCTCTCGCAGCAGGCGTTTGAGCCGGGGGTGGTCACTTGGCTGTTGCTGGCACTGCCGCCGATCTCATTTGTCGTGTCGTGGACGGTGCAGCGGCGGAGTGAACGGCTGCGTACGGACGTAGGCTTCGCTCGCAAGCGGCGGGCACGACGAGATGCAATATCTAAGTTACGGCACGCGGAAGCGGCTAGTACCGGCGAGGCCGCGGCCGCAGCGGCTTCTGCCATCGGGCAGTACGTTGCTGATCGCTGCAACGTGCCGACCGGCGGAATGACGCGGTCGGCCGTGCTGGAGCAGCTTCGCACTCGCGGTGCATCAGCTGATATTGTGGATCAAGTCGACGGCCTCCTGGAGGAATGCGAGAGCATACACTATGCGGGCACGGGCACGAGGTCGGCGGCGGAATTGCTGTCGGCGGCGGTCAGTTGTATCGATCGGCTGGAGCGAGAACGGATATGATGGGAAGAAAGCTATTAGCTGTTAGCTATAAGCTTTGGGCCAGGAAATGTGCGCCGGGCGCGTGCCACTTTCATATCGCCGTAGCAGCGCTTATCGCATGCAGCGTTCTGACTCCTCGGGCACGGGCCACACAGTGTGAACTGACGCTCCAGCAAAAGGTGCAGGTGCTCAACGAGGGCCTGCAGGCCTTCGACAAGGGCTCGTCGCTACGCCAAGCGAATCCGACGGAGGCGGCCAGAGATTTCCGCGAGGCGGCTGACAAGTTTCAGTTGCTGGCCGACTCGGGACTGAAGAATGGCAAGCTTCTCTACGATCTCGGGAACGCGTGGCTGGAAAGCGGACAGGTCGGCAAGGCCATCTTGAACTATCGGCGGGCGCAGCAACTCACGCCTGACGACGGACGACTGACGGCCAATCTGCGATACGCGCGAACGCTACGGCGGAACCAACTGCCCGAAAGCGGCGAGCGGGCGTTTCTGCAGACGTTGTTCTTCTGGCATCACAGCACCTCCACACGCGGGCGGTTCATGCTTGGTGTCGCGCTGTACGTGGTGTTCTGGTTGCTGCTGATCGCCCGCAACTTTATGCCACGATTCCGATGGCGGTACGTGCTGGTGCCATGTGCGTTGGGTTGGTTGGCGTTGGCTGCCTCCGTAGCAGTTAGCCTTGTTGGCCAGTCGACGCGGCAAAGCGGAGTGGTGCTGGCCAACGATGTGACTGTACGCAAGGGCAACGGCGAGGGGTTCGAGCCACAATTCAAAGAACATCTCTACGAGGGCGTCGAGTTTGACGTCCTCGAAAAGCGGACCGATTGGCTGCACATCGAACTGCCTGACGGCAAAGACGGCTGGATCGCAGCCCGCGACGCAGAACTGATATAGCAGCACGCGTGCGTCCACTCATTCATCTGGCGACACACTCACTGCGCGGGGCGACGTCGCCGAGAACGCGACACTCACACAGCCAATCATACAAACGGCGAACACCTTCCTTGACTGTTGCTCGTGGTGCCCAGCCCGTTGCACGCTGGAAC
>JBJKSL010000557.1:0-3145 GCA_046704145.1 Phycisphaerae bacterium | reverse complement strand
ACGCAACTGATCGACGGTTGGAACCCGATCGGCGATCTGCCAATTGATCACCTGCGCAGCCAGGATGCCGAGGACGATCGTCAACTGGTTGATCGAAACGAACCGGCCGCGCTGTTGCGTGGGACTGATTTCGGCGATGTACATGGGCGAGAGGTTCGACGCCAGCCCGATCCCCACGCCGCCAATCCAGCGGAAGATGTTGAACCACGAGAAATCCGGCGCCAGCGCGGTGCCGATCGCCGAGAGCGTGAACAGCCCCCCGGCCAGAATCAGCAGTCGTCGCCGGCCGAACCTGTCGGACAGCACGCCGGAAACGACGGCGCCGAACAGGCAACCCACCAGCGCGCTGCTCATCGCCCAGGCCTGATAGAAGGAGCTATCGCTGATCCCGAAGAACGGCTCGTAGAAGGGTTTTGCCCCGCCGATCACGACCCAGTCGTAGCCGAACAGCAGTCCCCCCATGGCCGCCACGAGGCAGATTCGCCACAGGAAGGCCATGTTGTATCGCGGGGAAAGCGAAACCGTGGCATCGGTCATGGTGGCTGCGGAGTGTCGGGGTTGTGGAGTTTGGAGGCAGAAATCGCCGGTGGTTCAGTCTCCGGTGTCTCCGGTCAAGTGACGCGTTGCCGACGCTTGCGGGTTTCTTTAACCGAGGGATCCATACGACCGCTTCGCAGCGCGATTCCCGATGATGTATCCAAGCGGCGTGCGAAGGTTCCAATGCGGCCCGCGGCCGGCGCGACGCGTCATCCTCGGGAGGATCATCGTGACACGAACGCGGCGAGGATGCGAGGCCAAAATAGAACAGTGCCCCGGGCCATGTGCCGCAATTGCAAAAAGATGCGAGAGACAGGATTTGAACCTGCACCCCTTTCGGGACTGGATCCTAAGTCCAGCGCGTCTGCCAGTTCCGCCACTCTCGCATGGGATCGACGGTTCGGCGCGAGCCGAGAAACGGCTGCGCCCGGACCGACACGAGGCGTCCGCCGTCGGAGGCATTTGCCGCAATTCTAACATCTGGCGTGCCGGCCGGACACCGCCCCCGGCATGGTGATCACGCCTTGCCTACAGCGCTTGTTGCACTGGCCGCCGGCTGTTACGATTCGACTGGCGGCCGGCTGCTCCCGGGGCGACTCTCGGCGTGGGCAGCGCCCGAATGCATCTTTAATCAACCATGGGGGGCTAAAATGCCCACTTATCAGACTGTCTTGATCGGCCGACCCAAGGATTGGCAGCCCCGGCAGCCCGACGATGTTCCGCCCGGGGCCAAGTCGCTCTTGGGGCAAGCCGAGGTGCTCTGCCAAGGGCCAGAGTTGTTCGAGGCCTTGCAGAGGGCGATCGACGAGTACCGCCGAGCGATGGCCGAGGGGCTCGACCGCTGGGCCCTGGTCGTGGAGACCCCGGGCGACGAGGCGGTAACCTTAATGGACGCAAGACTTTGCATGCCTGTGGAGTATGCGATTGCCGCGGTGTGGTGGCCAGGAGGTTGGGAGCCATCGTCGCCGCTGGATGTGCCGAATTGCATTCTGCAGGCCCATGCCGAGTCGGGCCGACGCCTTTCGAGCTATCGACAGGCCGTCGCGGCGATGGTCGCGCTAAACCGACAGTGCATGGCCCAGCCGGGCACAAGCTGGTATGTCGTCGTGGCCATCGAGGCGGGAGCGATTTCGAAGACCGTCTCGTGGGACGCCGCAGGCACGGAGACGACGGCCCTGGTGCGACGGCTGCACGTGGTTCGGCCCGAGCGGGGCGGACGGGGCGACTGCGCTTTTTGTCCCGCGCATGCGTTGCCCTGCTGTGGCCAGGCCGATGCGACCGACTTGGTGCGGACGGTCACTGTTGGCGCAAGTGATGTGTGTGACAAGACTTGCGACGGATGATGTTGTGCGCTCTAGGTGGTCAACGACCACCGTGCGGAACCATGCTTTCGCCTTGCTGCGATGTGGCCAAGAGTTCTAGAATAGTACGAGACGCAGTTACGGAAGCGGATACCGAAGGATACCTACATGGAGTGGAATCGGACCATACTGCAAAATGGATGAGGATTATTACAAGACGTTAGGGGTTTCGCGCGACGCCTCCCAGGCCGAGATCCAGAAGGCCTATCGGGAGTTGGCCCGAAAGTATCATCCCGACCTGAATCCCGACGACAAAACGGCCAAGGAGAAATTCCAGAAGCTCCAAGCGGCCTTCGATGTGCTGAACGATGGCGAAAAGCGGGAATTGTATGACCGCTACGGTAGTTCGTTCGAGACGCGAGGCCAGCGAGGGCCGCGGCCGGGCGCTGGGGCCGGTTGGGCGGGCGGACCCACGTGGTCCGGCACAGCGGCAGATTTCGAGGATGTCGACCTCTCGCAGTTCTTCGGCGAGCGGTTCGGCGGCCAGCCTCAAGGCGGGTTCGGCGATATCTTCAGCCACTTCCGCCGCACTGCCGGGGCGAGGACCGAAAGGGCGGCCCCACGCCGCCGAGGGCAGGACATCCTCCATGAACTGCAGATCCCGTTCAACTCGTCGATTCTCGGCGGTGAGGTTCAGCTTACGGTGCAACGGGCCTCGGGCAAGACCGAAACCATCTCGGTGAAGATTCCGCAGGGCATCGACGACGGCAAGAAAATCCGCATTCGTGGCCAGGGTGAACCGGGGCCGCGCGGCGGCACGCCCGGCGACATCCTGATCACCGTCCATGTGACGCCGCATCCGTTCTTCCGTCGCCAGGGCCTCAACCTGCACGTTCGGCTGCCGGTCACCCTGGCCGAGGCTGCGTTGGGCGCCAAGGTCGACGTGCCCACGCCCTACGACACCGTGTCGCTGCGCATCCCACCGGAGACCTCCAGCGGCACGAAACTGCGGATCAAAGGGCACGGCGTGAAGACAAAAAATGGCAAGGCGGGGGATCTGCTGGTCGAGGTCGAGGTCGTTCTGCCGAAGAAACTCAGCGACGCCGACAAGCAAACGCTTGCCGAGATCGACCAACGCTATCCACAGAACCCGCGCGAAAAGCTTCGGTGGTGAGGTCATGCAGCACCGGCGGTTTCTTCCGGAACATCACATTCGCTCGGGAGTCGATTTCCAGCGGGCGTACCAACGGCGGTGCATGGTCTCCGACGCAATGCTGACGATGTTTGGCCATGCCAACGGCCTGCCC
>JBJKSL010000556.1:0-3749 GCA_046704145.1 Phycisphaerae bacterium | reverse complement strand
GCAGGCCCGGTATCGGACAACCGGGCAGATCCTCGGAATAACTCATCTTACGATGCGCCGGACCAGGAATCAACGCTTGAGAAATCGACCTACTCTAACCGACTGGTCAACTTGTCTTCGCCACGCTGCAGCACGGTGTGCCGCCCATCCAGCGACGGGTCTGCTTCCGGGTAGTCCGCACGGGCATGTACGCCGCGTGATTCCTTTCGCTCGCGTGCAGCCAACGCGATCAGCCGGGCCACGGTGAGCATGTTCTGCGTCTCCCAGCCGAGCTGATCTTCGAACAGCTTGTCCATCACGTACTGGCCCCAGAAGCTGATGATCTCCACCGTCTCGTTCAGCCGGGCCTCCTGCCGATGAATGCCAACATTACGCCACATGACGCTGCGCAGCGAATTGCGGATGTCCGCCATGTCCAGCATGGTTCGCGAGGAGGGAGCGATCTCGCTGACCACCTCCAACGCTCTTGACGGGCCGGACCCGTCGTTGGCTGCTTCCGCCGCATTGCGACCGGCTACCGCGCCAAAGACCAGACCTTCCAGCAGAGAGTTGCTGGCCAGTCGATTGGCGCCATGCACGCCGGTGCTGGCCGCCTCGCCGCACGCGAAGAGTCCCGGCATGCCCGTCCAGGCATCCTGGTCGACCTTCACGCCGCCAACCATGTAGTGTGCCGCCGGTCGCACGGGGATGGGCTGGGTTTCCAGATCGATGTCGAACTGCTCGCAGAGCCGACTTATGGACGGAAACCGCTTGCGGAACTTGTCAATGTTCAGATGCGACACCGACAGGTACATGCAGGTCGCATCCTGCTTGGCCATTTCGGCCAGGATCGCCCGGCTGACCACATCGCGCGGTGCGAGCTCTGCGTCCGGATGGTATTCCGGCATGAACCGCCGTGCCTGCTTGTCGACTAGATGTGCGCCCTCGCCGCGCACGGCCTCGCTGATGAGGCTGCGCGCTGCCCCCGCGACGTACAAAGTCGTCGGGTGGAACTGCACCATCTCCATATCGCGCAACGGCAGACCGGCCCGATAGGCGATGGCATGCCCGTCGCCGGTGGCCACCTCCGGGTTAGTCGTCTCGCGATAGATCTGTCCACATCCGCCGCTGGCCAGGATGGTCTGCTTGGCCCAGAATATCTGGTGCCCGAAGTGTCGGTGATAGGTGGTTGCACCGCAGCACCGCCCATCCACCACGATGAGGTCCAGGACGAAGCAGTCCTCGAAGACTCGCAGTTGATCCGTCCCGCGGGCGACGCGGATGAGGGTGTTGGCCACCTCGCGACCGGTGGCATCGCCCTGAGCGTGCACCACGCGCGGTGCAGAATGCCCGCCTTCGAGGCCCATCAGCAACTCATGCTTCCGGCGGTCGAACAGGGCACCCCATTCGATCAATTCGCGGATACGCTCCGGTCCGTCGCGCACGATGCGCTCTACCGCTGTCTGGTCGCACAGCCCGCAGCCGACCTTGAGGGTGTCCTCGATATGCGATTCGAACTGATCCGTCGGGGACATGACCACGGCGATGCCGCCCTGGGCCCATGCGGTGTTCGAGTCGTCCACACGGCCCTTGGTTACCAGCAGAACTGAGCCATGTTTGGCCGCCTCGATGGCCGCACGCAGACCGGCTACGCCGCTGCCGATGACCAGAAAATCGGTAAACAGGTTGGGAGACCGCCGAAAGTGAAACTTGGTAAGGTAACGCCGAGAATCGTAAAGATCTGACATAATCACTGATATGCTAGTTCGCTCCGCCCCGCAGTGCAACACATTAGGTTCCGCGTTGAAGCCGAGTTGGCCCTCTTGGGGACTCACGTTGTGTTGAGAGGACGGTGTCGCACGATTGCTCAGGACTTGGGAACTCTGTAAGTGTTGTTCCCGCCGCAAACAGCCGATAACCACTTTAGATGATGCCGTTTAGGACCAGAGATTCTATGCGCCGAGCTATCCGCGGTAACGCCCCGCGCCCCGTGTTCCGCGCGTTGGCCTGCCTCCTGGCGGTCTTCGCACCGGCCGGCTCTGCTCGAGCGCAGACTTCTGAGCCTGCGGAGGCCCGGGAGCCCATCTCAGCCCGCCGCATCATCAAACACTTCGATTTCAATGAGCGGCCCCTGGGGAATGTGGACCCCGTCCCGCTCAACTGGCGACCGCTTCGCATGCCGGGCTTCCCCCAGTACCTGCAGGGCCGATTCGACGATCAGGTCGGCCGCGCCTCTTCCCCCAGCTTCCGCCTGGACCTGGACGGCAGTTCCCTCGCTTATCAGTACGAGGGCAACGACATCGCCGTGCGCCCCAACAGCGACTACCTCGTCGTGGCCTGGGTCAAGACCTCTGCCCTGAGTGCCTCCCGCGCGTATCTGACTGCCTGCTTCCTCGACCGCAAGGGCCATCGCCTACCCGGCACCGAACGTACTTCCGAGATGATCGGTGGAACCGGTCAACCAACCGACTGGCAGCCGATCCAAATCGGCATCGTCGGCAACGTCCCCGGTGCCCGCTACATGGGGCTGACCGTCTGGCTGACTCAGCAGAGAATCTGGGACAACCGTCCGCACGCTCTCCATGCCATCGAACGTGACGACGTCGACGCTACCGCTTGGTTTGACGATGTGACGGTTTATCGTCTGCCGCGTGTGGCCCTGTGCTCGGCGAATCCGGGGAACGTATTCGCCGACAACGAGCAAGTTGTGCTCAATCCGCAAGTTACCGACCCGGACGGCCTCAATCTGACTGCGCAACTCTACGTGAACTCGGTGGACGGCAGCTTCAGCGATCATCGCCCAGTCCCCATCAGGACGGGGGCCTCTGGATTCGAGAGTGTTGTGTACGACGATCTGCCCGTAGGCCTGTACGACGTGACGCTCGTTGCCAGCACTCGCGATGTGCCTCTTGTGCGGCGCAGCCTTCGCTTCGCCAAGCTGCCCAAGCCCCTCAATCCGCCCCAGACCACGGGGCGAGGCTTCGGCCTCATACTCGACAAGATCGATCCTGCCTTCACGAAAGGCCAATGGACCCTGCTCGATCACGTGCGGCCGGAATTCACAAAACTCCCCGTCTGGTATACCCAGCGGGCCATTATGAATCGCAGCTTCGAACTCACCGATTGGGTGGACGGCTATCTGCAAGCCATCATCGAATCAGGTGGAACTCCGGTCGGCATCCAGATGGACGAAGCCTTGTCGGCCATCAGTCCCGGTGCTGGTCTCCGCTCAATGATCGACCTCATGAGCGAGGAGCCCACCTCCTGGAAGCCGCTCATCGCCAGCACCTGGTCGCGCTACACCGGCCTGATTCACGTGTGGCAACTCGGCCGAGACAGCGATGCCTCCATCTTCCTGGATCATAGACTGTCGACCCTCATCAACACTCTGCACCGCGAGATGGGCTCGCTGATGAGCGATCCCGCAATCGCCACCCCGGTGCCGGTGAACTATCCCATCTCGGCAGGGGCGGTCGGCGACTACCGCACGATATTCGTGCCATCATGTGTACAGCCCGAGTGCATCGCTCAGAATGTGAAGCCACCCATAGGTAGAGAGCCCGCCCGTGCCTGGGTTACAGTGGAAAGCCTCGAGTCTCCGGAATATCCGCGCACGACTCGTTTGAGCGATTACGCTCGCCGTATTGTGGAAGCCTACTTCCTCAACCCGGGCGCGGTCTTTGTGGACTGCCCATGGGATCCTCAGGCCGACATGGTCAATGCCCAAGTCAGCCCTCGTGAGGAGTATCTTGTCTTTCGCACCATATCCG
>JBJKSL010000555.1:0-3871 GCA_046704145.1 Phycisphaerae bacterium | reverse complement strand
GGCCTTGAGAATGAATGCTCTTCGCAGAATTCGGCCGATTGATAGACACTGACAGACTGCCGAGAATCCTGTGTCAGTCTTTTCACCATGACTATTTGTATTCTCTGTGTCTCTGTGGTTCATCTTTATGAAATATGCGGGCCAAGTATATGCGAACGGGGAATAGAACTTGAACCTTGAAACCTGAACCTTGAACCTTGAACCTTGAACCTTGAACCTTCTCCCCGCCCCCAACCTACTCCACTCGCGCCGGCAGAATCACCGTGGTCAAGCCCGACCAGTGCAGCCGCTTCTGAATGGCGAACGCGGTCTCATTGTGCAGCACCTTCTGGTACCAGGCCTCGCGACGGAATATCAGCTTGCCCGCAAAGAACGTGCAACGCGAAAACTCGGCGGCCACCTTGCGGCAGAGGGCTTCCGCCTCGTCCACCGGGTCCGTGCCGATCGCATAGCGGTAGGTCGCCGGCAGCCCCAACCCGTTGGCCAGATCCACGTATTTCCGCAGAGTAGCTTCAGTATTCGCCTTTAGTGCCTCTAACGCAGCCTCGCCCTTGAACCCGCCCGAATCGATCACCCCAACCGAGATAAACACCGCATTATTGTAGTAACCCGGCCAGCCGCGCAGCGCATTCAGAAACGAGTGGATGCCGATCCCGCTGTAGCCCCCGACAAGCAGGACGGCCGTCGGTTGCTTGGGATCGGGCTCGCCCACCGGCTCCTTGGCAATCCGCGGCACCTTCTCCAACTGTGCGTACAGCTTGGCCAGCTTGACGTAAACAGTGTCGTAATGCCTGCGAATCAGAAGACAGAGACTCACTGCGGCAGCCGTTGCCACCAGGGTCAACCATCCGCCTTCCGTGAACTTCTCCATGATGGTGAACGCCAGGATGGTCACGCAGAGCACAAACCCGCCGATGAACAACGCCGCCTTGCGCTTCCACGTCGGCTGGCCCGCCCGCTGCCAGGCCCACAGCCGCATCATCCCAAACATCGACAGCGAAAACGTCAGGAACACGTTGATGCTGTACATGACCACCAACTGCCGAACGCTCCCACGGGTGTACATCAGCACGCCCAGCGAACACACGCCCATCAGGACAATGCCGTTCATCGTGGTAAGCCGTTCCGACAACGCTGCGAAACGCCGCGGCACCCAGGAATCCACCGCCATGTTGGCAAGCACGCGCGGCCCGTCGATGAAGCCGGTCTGGGCGGCGACGATCAGCAGGGCTCCCTCCGAAACAAGCGTGAGCACCACCATCGCATGCCCCAGCGGCAATCCCGCCGTCACTTTATCCAGCAGAAGCGCGTTCATCGTTCTGTCTGTCTTGAAATCCGGCTGAACATGCCAGAGCAGATAACAGACCAGCAGTCCGCCCGCGGTAAACGCCAACGACGATGCCATGTAGATCATCGTTCGCTTGGCCGTATGAACGCGCGGCTCACGCATGACCGGCAGACCGTTGGAGACCGCTTCGATACCGGTATACGTGCCGCCGCTCATCGTGTATGCCCGAATGAACAGCAGGAACATGCCGCCCACGCCCAGCGTGCCCAGCCCACGGTGAAAGCCGGCTCCAACGCGGTAGGCCGTCGCCGGCACCTGCGGTACGTGTGCGGCAATGCTTCCGACTATCAAGCCCAGATGCATGACGGCGAACAGGATGAAGATCGGCGTCAGAACGAGGATCGACTCTTTCACGCCGCGAATGTTGATCGCCACCAATACCAGGATGGCCCCGACCTCCAGCGGCAGCCTCATGCCTGCCCAATGCGGCGGCAGAAAGCTGAAAATCGCGTCACCGGCGGCGGCAATCGAAACCGAGATGGTCAGCATGTAATCGATCAGCAGGGCACAACCCGAGATCACGCCCACTCGCGGCCCCAACAACTTGGTAGCCACAACATACCCGCCGCCACCCTGCGGAAACTCCTCGATGATTCGACTGTACCCGGACGAAATAACGAAGACGGTCAATGTCGTCATTGCGGCCAGCGCTATGGCCAGATATGCGTGGCTCTCTCCGCCTTCCATAAACAGGGTGCGGAATGCCTCGTCCGGACCGTAGGCAGATGAGGACAATCCGTCCGAGCCCAGACCGATCCACGCCAGCACCGGAATCAGCGAAATGTGATGGAAGATGCGTCGATCGGCCAGGTTGCGCGGCGCACCAAACAACACCCGCCGGGCCCGACTCAGCCAACCGGGCTTTTCCTCTACCGGCGGCACTTCGGGATTGGGAGGCAACGAGGGCTCGTCTTCCGGGCGCGGATTCTCAGACATGACAGACAACCTCTGGAGCCACCTTGTTTGAGGTTAGCCTTTCGGCCGCTCCGAGAGGTCCTCTTCGAAGCCTACGAGGTTAGCTGACGGGCTCGGGCCGAAGAAGTTGCCCTACGCCGTGACCGGCGATACGCCCCAGAAATCGGGTCCCCCGTTCCCGCCATGGCGGGATTCGGCTGTATTTGGCTCAGGCTATATTCTAGCAACCGCCCGCCGCCGTTCAAGATGGGCGGCCAATCCTCCCTTTGACGGGGGCAAACAGAAGTGGCACAGCCGCCCTCGGCTGCGTTTTCGAAGCCGAAATCCCCAGCCCTTTGGCCGTGCCCTCAGAAGCTCAGCTTTGAAGACGCCGGCCGCCTTCCGGCTCACAGCTCAAAGCTTCTCCCCATCACTTCACGGCTTCGCCACCCTTGTCCACGTTGTCCTTGGTGAACACACGCGTCGGCAGCACGTACTTCTTCTCCACCGGCTTGCCGTTGAGGATATCCAACGCAACCTCCAGGCCCTTCTCGCCCGGTGTGGGATACAGAACCGTCGCGGTGATCTCGCCGGTGCGGACCCAGCGCTGACCCTCGTCAGGCATGCCGTCGATGCCGATGAACTTCATGCCTTCCAGCCGATTGGCCTGCTTTGCAGCGAGGTACGCACCGTGGGCCATGGGATCGTTATGAGCATAGACCAGCGAGATGTCGGGATTGGTCTTCAGTGCATCCTGCATGATGGCCTGGGCCCGGTCCTTCTTCCAGTCCGCATCGAGTCCGCCGGTGATCTTGATGCCCGGCTCGGCCTCGACGATCTCATGGAAGCCGTTCTTGCGATCCTGGGCCGGGGCCGACGCCAGGCCGCCACAAATCTCGTAGATCACACCCTTGGCCTTGCCCGGTCCCCCCAGCAGCTTAACCGCCACCTTGCCGGCGGTCCGACCGATCTCGACATTGTCCCCGCCCACGAATGACGCATATTTGTCAGTATCGACATTGCGATCCAGGACGACCACGGGGATACCAGCATCGGTCGCCTCCTCGACTACGCGGGTCAAGCCGGAGGCCTCCTTGGGGCTGACCAGGATGGCGTCCACTTTCTGGCGGATGAACGTGCGCACCTGGGCCACCTGGTCCTCGGTCTTGTCGTCCGCATCGAGGATGGTCAGCTTGACTTCCGGATGCTGCTTGGCTGCCTTCTCCAGGTTCTCGTTGAACAGGATTCGCCACGGCTCTTTCACCGTGCACTGCGAGAAGCCGATAGTGTACGTCTTTCCACCAGGCGCACTGGCCGCCGCACCCGCAGCCCCGCCTTCGCTCTTGCAGCCGGCAAATCCGAGCAGCAGTCCCGCCGCCAACGTCATGCCAAAACCGATCTTTGCACCTCGCGTCATGATGCCTCTCCTGTTTATCTGTCAATCTCCAGGTTTTTGTCTTGTCAGGTCTGACCGATCTTCTCTCGACTGCTAAGCCGCCGAGGAACTCGGGGCCGCCAGCGCCTTGACGCTTCGAAACGCGTCGCCGATCCAGCGGGCCAGGATGCCCTCCTGCAGCAGGACGGCAAGAAGAATGATAACACCCTTCAGGATGGCCTGAAACTCCGTGG
>JBJKSL010000554.1:0-9394 GCA_046704145.1 Phycisphaerae bacterium | reverse complement strand
ACCGCTACCCAGGATTGATCGGAAGCGGGTGGCAGCGAGTAGCCGAGTCTGTGACGCTTAGGGCGGCGCCATGCTCCAGTTCCACCGGGAACAGGCGGATCGCCTCCGCGAGTCTTCTCATGACGGATGCGGGGGTCATGTCGCTGAGCCTGAAGGTTATCAAGCTTGGCTGGGTGTCTCCACTCAGGGCCAAGAGCCTCCCGAAGTCCAGATCGTGCGTGAGGACGATGCGATGTTCTCGCACCGCCAGTTGCATGATTTCAGAGTCGTGTGCTCGATGAAGACGTCCTTCGGAAAGGTGCACGACGTCATGCCCGCCCTCCCGCAGGCTGGCGGCAACTCGGTGGCAATACCCATGTCAGCGAGAAACTGCATGGCTCAGTTCGTTGTACGGGATGACCCTTTCATCAGCCAGACGAGCGGCATATCCCAGGCACTGCAGAACGTCTTCATTCTCCAGATCGGGGTAGTTGCGTATAACTTCGGGAACGCTCATGCCGTTCGCCAGAAGGTTAAGAACAAGGCCGACGGTAATGCGCATGCCGCGGACACAAGGCTTACCCTGCATCACGTTGGGGTCAATTGTAATTCTGTTCAGGCCCATGACTGCTCCTCAGGTCATTATATGGACTGCCTGAGCCCGCTTCAATTCCTAACCCCGTGGTCTACGGCTGAAACACATCCTTCACCGCTTCCAGATACTTCATATCGTAGAAGGTGTCCGGCTCCAGGTAGCTGCCTTCGGTCCACTCGTTCGAGGCGTTGATGGTCATGATGCCGCGTTCGGCAGGGTGGGTGTCTAGCCAGGTGCGGCAGGCCGCAAGGGCGTCGTGGAATGCTTCCGGCGTGTTGCCGCCCATGGTGGCCATAAACGGGTAGCCCGAGTTGGTGAACTTGTCGGAGGCCACCGTGCGCGGGCTTGGATCCCAGCCCATGGTTACGTTGGGGAAGTATGGCACGCTGAATAGCTTGATGGCCTCGCTCCAGTGCTTGATACCGTGCGGGGCAATCTCGGCATAAGGCGTCTCAGGGAACTTGCCGAGTCCTACGTAGTGCATCCACACGTACGCAGTGACGCTGTCGAGGCCGAGCTGCGTGATGAGGGTCGCGGGCGAGGCCACGGTCTTTTCACCGGGCAGAATGCGTATGCCCGCTTCGATGCCGTTCAAGTGCAGGCCGGGGAAGCCGGCGGCGATGGTCTTTTCGCGAAAGTGCTTGAGGGCGGCGGCGGTTTTCTCCGGTCCGCCGAAACTATCCACCAGTCTGAAGAGCTCGTAGATGGAGAACACGGGGCGGCCGTCGATCTTCCAGTATGACGGATGCTTGAAGTAGTCGCGGATGATGTGATCGGTCATGGACTCGAAGGTCGCGGGCGTGATCTTGCCGGGGTACTGCAGCGGAGCCTTGCCGATCTTGGCGGGGTGGATGTTGATCCAGTCGTGATTGGCCCACATGAGGGCGAAGCGCATGCGGTTGTTGTTGGGAGCCTTGAGAAAGCCTTCGTCCAGGCCGCGCTCGAGGAAGGGGCCGTCATCGTAGTAGTACCAGTCGTAGATGAACACGTCGATGCCGTGGTCGGCGGCGGCGGCGATCTTCTTCTGCATGACGGCGGGATCGGCTTCGTCGGTGTAACCCCACGCGGGCACGCGCGGCTGGCGATGGCCGGGGAAGCGCGGCTCAGCTCGTTTAACCAGTTCCCACTCGGTCCAGCCGGGGCCGTGAGCCTGCTCGTTGCGCTTGTCCACGTGGTAGTTGGGGAAGTAGAAGCAGGCGACGGTGTAGCCGGGGGATTGGGGCAGATCGTCGGCGGGTTTCCAGGCCGGTTGATCGGCGGCGCGGAGCACACCGACACTGGTTAGCAGGGATAGTATTGCGATCATCGTCAGCTTTGTGTTCTGCATGCTCGTGGCCTCCGGCAGGTTGCGGGTTTTGGAGAGAGTATTGTCGTGTATACGGGGACAAAAGCAATCACAGAAGAGTGTGCCCACGGATCACACGGATAGACATGGATAAGAGGAAGACGGCAGAGTGTCCTAATCTGTCAATCTGTGTGACTCGCCCTCCGCTAAGCCGCTACGGCGGAGCTGGGTCTGTGGGCCATTTCTTCTTGCGGGAAGAACGGCAGCGGCAAGAGGAGTGGGGGAGACGGAGACATCTGGGCGTGACGCCCGAATCTAAATCAGTTGCTGCAACATTGGCACCAGTGGCGGCAGATCGAGCTGAATCGTGTCCCACAGGATTTGCTTCTTCACACCGAAATAGGCATAGACAACGACGTTGCGCATCTCGCACATCTTCTTCCAGGGAACCTGGGGTGATGAAATAATGACATCGGCGGGAATGGTGCGAGCTGCTTCACCAATGATGGTTATGTTGCGAATCACAGCGTCTACTGTTTTGCGATCGGCAGCGAAGGCGTCGTAGTCCATGCCCTCTACGTATCCCTGGATGGCGGCAATGGCGTCGAGAATATCGGCTACTCGTAGCTTAGGGTCTCTAGGCGGCATAGATGGCCTCCTGCAGGATTTGGTCTTTCATCTCTTCCCGCAGGGCCTCTGGGGTCGCCAGATCGACCCGTGCGCCGAGCAGTTCGCTCAAGTATCGCTGAAGATCCACGAAAGCGAACAGCCCTACGCGGGCATCGGGTTCGTACTCGACCAGAATGTCTACATCGCTGTCAGCGGTGGCCTCGTCACGGGCGACCGAACCGAAGATGGCCAGCTTGGCCACGGCGAACTGCTTCAGCTGGTCTTTGTGTTCCGCCAGACACTTGAGGGCATGTTCTCTGGTCATGGCCGTTGCTCCTGCCCCTTATCGTACGCAACCTCGGCAGGTCGGGCAAGGCACTCATGGACCCCACCCCTTGCGAAACGCAAGAAGTGGGGCACCCGGCAGATGGCAGAGGGGGAACGTGCGAAGGTGGGAAAGTGAGAGACGGGCTTGGGATGGGAATCCCGCAGGAGTGCGCGCGGGAAGGGATTCCCGCACGAGCGGAACACTGGCAGGTCGAGCAAGGCAACCACATGGCCCGCGTTGCTTGAAAGAACGTTCGTTACGGCTGACAATGCCGCCGTCGCTGGCTGCGGTTGGGTATGGGCCAGCCACAAGATCCCCACTCTTTCCGCGAGGTGAAAAGTGAAGCCGGCCCACCTTACATGCTTCGTAGCTGTATGTGCCTTGATTCTCACGCTTACGGGCATGCCGACGGCGTTTGCAGCCGACGCCATCAGTCTAGAGGGGCTTTGCCGGTTTCGGCTGGATCCCGACAAGGTGGGCGTCGATCAGCAGTGGTACAAGAGCACGCTGCTGGAGCGGATTCGCGTGCCGGGGTCGACGGACGAGGCGGGCTATGGCACGCTGAACGACAAGACCGATCTCGAACGGCTCAGCCGGCAGTTCATCTACACGGGGCCGGTCTGGTACCAGTGGGATGTGGACATTCCCGAGTCGTGGCAGGGCAAACGCATCACGCTGTTTCTGGAGCGCTGTCACTGGGAGACGCAGGCCTGGCTGGACGATAAGCCGGTGGGTATGCAGGACAGCTTGTGTGTGCCGCACGTGCATGAGCTGAGCAAGTACGCCACGCCGGGCAAGCACGTGCTTACCGTGCGCGTGGATAACACCATCAAGTACGACGTCGGCATTCACGCCCATTCGATCACGAAGGAGACGCAGACCAACTGGAACGGCATCATCGGGGCGATCGAACTGCGAGCGAGCGATCCCGTCTACATTGCCGGCGTGCAGGTCTACCCTGATCCAAAAGCAGGCACGGCTCGCGTACATGTAACCGTGGGCAACGAGCTTGGACGTCCGGCGGAGGGGCAGATCAGTCTCAGCGTTTCTTCGCGGGGTATCCCGCAGATGTCGAACGTCGAGGCGGCGGTCAAGCTCGATGGTGCGTCGGCCGAGGTCGAAGTGCAACTGCCCATGGGTAAGCACAGCCGTCAGTGGGATGAATTCTCGCCCATTCTGTACAGGCTGACGAGCAGCCTCGCGGCCAAGTCGGGCAACGATAGCTTCAAGGATTCTGTCCAGACTACCTTCGGCATGCGGCAGATCAGCACGCAGGATCATCGCATTCTGCTGAACGGACGGAACATCTTTTTGCGCGGCACGCTGGAATGCTGCATTTTCCCGAAGACCGGCTACCCGCCGATGGACGTGCAGGCGTGGACGCGCATTTTCGACATCGCGCAGTCGTACGGGCTCAATCATTTGCGCTTCCATTCGTGGTGCCCGCCGGAAGCGGCGTTTGTGGCTGCGGATGAGATGGGCTTTCTGTTGCACGTGGAGGCGCCAGAGTGGGTGCATAACATCGGCAAGGACGCTCCGCGCGACGACTTCATTCATAAGGAAGTGCAGCGGATTCTGGATGCCTACGGCAATCACCCGTCGTTCGGCATGTTGTGTCTGGGCAACGAGCTCAAGGGGGACGAAGCACTGCTGGACAGGCTCGTACAGTTTGCCGAGCAGCGCGATCCGCGGCATCTGTATGCGTCCACCACGGCGTATTTCTGTAACCCCAGCGACACGTACGCCATCCCGTACAAGTGCCGGGGGCTGCACGGCGACAGCACGGACAAGGATTTCCGCGAGATTGTGGCCACTTACAGGGTTCCCTGTATCACGCACGAACTGGGCCAGTGGACGGTGTTCCCGAACATGGCCGAGATTGCCAAGTACACGGGGGTGCTGAGAGCGCGCAACTTCCAGATGGTGCGTGATGATCTGGCGGCCAAGGATCTGCTGGAGCAG
Source organism: Phycisphaerae bacterium (assembly GCA_046704145.1). Classification (GTDB taxonomy): domain Bacteria; phylum Planctomycetota; class Phycisphaerae; order UBA1845; family PWPN01; genus JACQVT01. The sequence continues at coordinate 4,636 of JBJKSL010000554.1, read as the reverse complement.
GCTCCGCAGTTCACGCTCGCCACCGGCAAACAGATGCTGGAGTTGTACAAGGAGGAGATCGAATCGCAGCTGCGCACGCCGAACTGCAGCGGCTTTCAGTTGCTCGATCTGCACGACTTCCCCGGGCAGGGTACGGCCCTGGTCGGAACTCTGGACGCGTTCTGGGACAGCAAGGGGCTGATTGAGCCGGCAGCGTTCAGGCGTTATTGCGGGCCGACGGTGCCGCTGTTGCGCTTGAGCAAGCGCATATTCGAGTCAGGCGAAAAGCTGTCTGCTGATGTGGAGGTCGCGCACTTCGGGCCGGCGGATCTGCCGAACGCTGCGTTTGCCTGGTCCATTCGCGAGGAGGGCGGCAGCCAGATCGCCAGCGGGGCATTGCCGATGAAGTCGGCCCCGACCGGCGAACGCACGGCGCTCGGCAAGATTGAGGCAACGCTAAACGTCAAGCATGCAGCGAAGTTGATCGTCACCGTTGCGCTGCCGGGGACGCAGATAGGCAACGATTGGGAGATCTGGGTCTATCCTGCGGGCAAGCCGGTCGATGCGCCCAAGGGCATACTGGTGACCGGTGCGTGGAATGAAGCTGCCCGGGCGGCCTTGGATGCGGGCGGTAAGGTGCTGCTGCTGCCGAAGCGTGGCTGCATCACTCGCTCTCTGAAGGGCAGTTTCCTGCCGCCGTTCTGGAGTCCGATCTGGTTCGCGAAGAACGCGCAGTCGATGAGCATTCTGTGCGATCCGGCGAACCCGGCACTGGCGGATTTCCCCACGGAAATGTACAGCAACTGGCAGTGGCGCGATCTGCTCGACACTTCGCGGAGTATGATCCTCGACGACGCGCCCGCCGACTTCCGGCCGATCGTGCAGGTGGTGGACAACTTCACACGCAATCATCGGCTGGCCAACCTGTTTGAGGCGGCTGTCGGTCGTGGGCGGCTGGTGGTCTGCTCGCTGGATCTACGCACGGATCTGGAGCACCGGCCGGTCGCTCGGCAGATGTGGAACGATCTGATCGCCTACATGACGAGCGAGCGTTTCGCACCGTCGCAGACGCTTAGTGCCGAGTGGCTGAGCAAGATGTTTCCTCAGTACGTGCCGGCTGAGGTCACGCGAGACCTGCCCGGCAACCTCGGCGAAGTCATGCTGCGCGTGAAGGCGGCGGCAAAGGCCAAGCGCGGTAACGGCAGATGGTCCAAGGCGGTTGACGGTATCGAGGTTCAGCAGACCGGCTTTGATTATGCTGTGAGCAACAGCGGCGTGTGGAAGGACGACGCGGGGACTTCGTGGGTTTCGAGCAGTCGTTGCGCGGTGAGCATTACGTGCCCCAAGGGCTTTGCGGGCAAGCTATACGTGCGGCTGGACGACTGGAACAACCTCAATCGCAAGGCGGATGTTCTGCTCAACGACAGGCTGGTGGCGGATCTCAACGAGTACAATCACGGCGGGCGATGGGTTCATATTCCGCTCGCGGCCGCTGATACTCCGGACGGCAGTATCCAGATCGACGCAACCTCCACCGGCAAGATCAACGTGATGATCACCGACGTTATCGTTTGTCGATAAATGCGGAACGGTATTCAAAGGTTTGGACGATGAATCAAGCACGGCGTGCGAGCTTGGCTTTTATTCTCATTGCGAGTACGGGCGTCTGCTGCTTCGCGGCCGACGCCAGCGTCACCAGTCGGCCTGTCGCTGCCGATGCTGCCGACGCGTGGCCCATGTGGGGCAGCAAGCCCGATCGCAACATGGTGTCCGCCGCAAAGGGGCTGCCCACCGAATGGGACGTCAAGACTCGCAAGAACATCAAGTGGGTGGCGGAGCTGGGCACACAGACGTTCAGCAACCCCGTGGTGAGCGGCGGCAAAGTGCTCATCGGCACGAACAACGGCCGGCCTCGCAATGCTGAGGTTCGCGGCGATAAGGGCGTGCTGATGTGCTTCGCCGAGAAAGATGGCGAGTTTCTCTGGCAGGCCGTGCACGACAAGCTTGCGGCAGGCGACAATCAGGACTGGGCGGATATCGGCATTACCTCAACGCCGTGCGTGGTGGGCGATCGCGTCTATTATGTGAGCAATCGTTGCGAGCTTGTGTGTGCGGACCTCGAAGGCTTTCGCGACGGTCAGAACGACGGGGCGATACAGGATGAGAAGCTCCACGGCAAGGCTGACGCGGACTTCGTGTGGATCCTCGACATGATGGGGCAGTTGGGCGTGACGCCTCACTTTGCATCGGCATCGGCACCGCTGGTGGTGGGCGATCTGGTGTTTGTGGTGACTGGCAACGGCATCGACGAGGATAAAGGCAAGCCAGCGAACCCCGCGGCGCCGAGTTTCATCGCTGTTCGCCGTGATAGCGGCAAGGTCGTGTGGGCGGATCATTCGCCGGCTGACGCCATCATTGCCGGGCAGTGGTCCTCGCCCGCTTATGGCGTGGTGAAGGGCGAGCCGCAGGTGGTCTTTCCTGGCGGCGACGGCTGGCTTTACGCGTTCAAGCCGGCCACGGGCGAGCTCATCTGGAAGTTCAACTGTTTGGCGCACGAGGCCAAGGCCGACGCGGAGGCGACCAAGGATCAACTGGTGGCCACGCCGGTGATTTTTCAAGATCGGGTGATCATCGCTGTCGGCCAAGACCCCGAACAGGGCGACGGCGAGGGCTGCCTGCGTGCGATCGATGCCACCGGCCATGGCGATGTGACTGCATCGGCAGAAGTATGGCGGCTGAGCGGTGAGGATTTCGGCCGTAGCGTCTCTACTGTCGCGGTGGACGACGGGCTGGTCTACGCCGCGGAGTTGGGCGGCTTCCTGGACTGCATCGACTGGGCCAGCGGCAAACGCTGCTGGCGGCACGATCTGAAAGCCGGGACGTGGAGCTCTCCGTTGGTGGCCGACGGCAAGGTGTGGCTGGCTAACGACGACGGCGACGTGATGATCTTCAAGGCAGGCAAATCCGATCGGCCGCCGACGGTCAATCACCTCGCCAGTTCGACGCACGGCACGCCGGCTATCACACACGGCGTGGTGTATGTGGCAGACCGCACCCACCTTTATGCGATCGGCAAGTAGTACCGTTAGGCTGAATACTTCACCACAGAGCGGGGGAATCTGCGCCAGGCGGGCATCTGCGGCAGCCTTCAAAACGCTGGCAGCGTGGAATCCGAGGCGGGAACGATCGCCACACCCTCAAGTTCGATCAGCCACCCTGGACGGCACACTGGTGCGACGACCACCACCATCGGTGCGGACGGAAATCGCTGCTGCATGAGTTGCTCGGCCAGCAGTTGGTCAGCCTGGTCGCGAACGTAGACGATAAAGACGCACATATCCGCCAGCGTGGTACCCGCATTGGCCAGCAGCGCCGCCATGTTCTCCAGCGTCCGCTCCAACTGCCGCGAGACGTCACCCGCATGCAGAATGTTTCCCTCACTGTCGATACTCGCCGTGCCCGACAGCAGCACGTGCTTGCGATCGCGATAGCCGACCGACGTGCCGCGCTCGAAGGTCACGCCGTAAGTATACGTGGGCCCCAGATGATCCAGTGCCGACAAATACCGCACCTGCTGCGCGCGTAGGCCGCCAATCGCATACGAGTCCATTACGACATTGGCAGCGATGTCCTCCGGCACACCTTCAATGCCCGAACTGGCGATGAAATGCGTCTCCGGCGTCAGACCGTGAGCGGCGAAGAGCTCCCGCCGCGCGTTAACCATCCCACCATAATTAACATCCACGCTCCTGACGAACAGCCACGTACGCACGACGTTGTCGAGCAGGCTCATGCCATGCCGGCCAATCATGCCATCGTAAGCTTCGAATATGCCGTTCGTCTGCTGGTGAGAGCCTTCGACCTTCGTGCATGTCAGCCCGGTCGTGAAGTGGTGCGACAGTTCGCCGCGCCGCAGGATGAGGTTCGCACCCTCCCGCACCTTCTCCAAACCGCCCTGCCGATCGCTAACGTGATAAGCCCACAACGCCACCTTGCCCGGCACCAGCGGCGGCTGCCCCACCCACGAAATCGCACAACGCTCGGCCGGATCACCCGGATTGGAGAACGCCTGCCCCCGCAATACCGACGCCTGGTTGACCAGATCGCTGCAGAAAAACCGCCGAAATACCGCCGTATCCTGAGACAGGCCGGCCGACCCCAGCGCCTCTTCATATGCCCGACGAACGGAGGCGAGCTGTTCCTCAATCCCGCCGTACCGCAGCACGCGGACGATACAATGGCACTCATCCACGCCGCTGCTGCCGACGAAACGCGACATGCTCACCGTCGCATCCTGCGAGCTCGACTCAAACCGCAAGTACTGCATTCCCGCCCTTTCGAAGACGCCGTCAACGTTGCACGATCTCAAGAGGTACCGCCGGCAACACCCCCACCGACACCGGATTCTGTGCCGCCTTCTTGTTCGCCGGCAGCCGACCGCCAGGCTTCAGAAAAGCCTCAAAAATCAAGTTGCCCGCCGGCCCAACCTTGGCTGCCTTCTTGTCAGCCTTGAGAGTAAACTCCAAACCATCGGACAACACTCGCGTGTCCTGCAGAGTCACTCCCGCTGGCGGATCGCTCAATTCAAATCGCAGTGCCGGCAGCATCGGCCGTCTTGCCGTCCGCACCCGCACTTGCGCAGTGCCACCAGCCGGCA